>CAZWDE010000004.1:0-32047 GCA_964632555.1 uncultured Limibaculum sp. | reverse complement strand
CGCTCTTCGCGCGCGGCATCGTGCGCACCTTCCAGATCCCGCACGAGTTCGGCCGGCTCACGGTGCGCGAGAACCTGATGACCGTGCCGGCCGGGCAGCGCGGCGAGCGGTTGTGGGAGAGCCTCGTGCGCTGGCGCGCGGTCCGCGCCGAGGAGGCCGAGCTCGCCGCGCGCGCCGACGACACGCTCGAGTTCCTGCAGCTCCGCCACCTCGCCGACGCGCCGGCGGCCGCGCTCTCGGGCGGGCAGAAGAAGCTGCTCGAGATCGGCCGGGCGATGATGGCCGCGCCGCGCCTCGTGCTGCTCGACGAGCCGGGCGCCGGGGTGAACCCGACGCTGCTCGCCGAGCTCGCGCACATGATCGAGCGGCTCGCCACCGAGCGCGGCTACACGATCTGCCTGATCGAGCACAACATGGACATGATCGCGCGCCTCTGCGACCCGGTGATCGTGATGGCCGAGGGGCGCGTGCTGACCCGCGGGACGATCGAGGAGGTGCGCGGCGACCCGCGCGTGGTCGAGGCCTATCTCGGCGGCCCGGCGGAGGCGGCGTGAGCGCGTCGGCCGAGGCCCGCCGGGGGGCGGCCGCCGGCGCGGCGACGCCGGTGCTCGGGCTCGAGGGCGTCTCGGGCGGCTATGGCGAGGCGGACATCCTCCACGGCGTGTCGCTCCACGTGGATCCCGGCGAGATCGTCGTGGTGATCGGGCCGAACGGGGCCGGCAAGTCGACCGCCATCAAGGCGGTGTTCGGGCTGCTGCGCCTCTCGGCCGGCCGCATCACGCTCGCCGGGCGCGAGATCACGCGGATGCCGACCGTCGCGGTGGTCCGCGCGGGCGTGGCCTATGTGCCGCAGGTCTCCAACGTGTTCCCCTCGCTCTCGGTCGAGGAGAACCTCGAGATGGGCGGCTTCGTCCGCGACGACGACCTCAGGCCGCGGATCGAGGAGATCTACGGGCTCTTCCCGGTGCTGCGCGAGAAGCGGCGCCAGCCGGCCGGGTCGCTGTCGGGCGGGCAGCGGCAGATGGTGGCGATGGGCAAGGCGCTGATGACCGAGCCCGTCGTGCTGCTGCTCGACGAGCCGACGGCCGGGCTGTCGCCGAAATACCAGGCCGAGATCCTCGAGATCGTGAGCCGGATCAACGCCGCCGGCACCCCGGTCCTCATGGTCGAGCAGAACGCGCGGGCCGCGCTCGGCATCGCCGACCGCGGCTACGTCCTCGTCGACGGGCGGAACCGCACCGAGGGCCCCGCTGCCGAGCTGCTCGCCAACCCCGACGTGGCGCGTATGTTCCTCGGCGGCTGACGGGCATGGGCGGTGGAGCGGTCGCGGCCGGACCCGCCGAGGCGCGCCTGCGCGGCCTCGGGCCGGGCGATCTCGGCGCCCTCCTCGCGCTCTATGCACGGGTGGCGGCCGAAGCGCCGCACGGCCATCTCGCCGCGCGCCCGGCCGACGAGTTCGCCGCGCTCCTCGCCGATCCCGCAGCGCTGGCGATCGGCGCCGAGGCCGGCGGCGTGCTCGTGGGCTACGTGCTCTGCCGGTCCGGCCCCGTGGCGGCGCTCGGGCTCGCGCCGCTCGGGCGGCTGGCGATCGGGCAGGACGAGGCGGTCGCCGCCTCGGCCGGCATCCTCGTCGCGCGGGATTGGAGGCGGCGGCGGGTCGCCGCGGCTCTCATCCGCATGCGCAGCGCGCGGCTCTCGGACCGGGGCGTTCGCCACCATGTCGGGCTCGTCGCGACCGACAATCACAGGGGGATCCATCTGCATCTCGGCAGCGGTGCCCTGCTCGTCGGGCTCCACCGCGACAGCCAGTGCTGGAACTTCGTCCACTACACCGGAGCGCTGATCCGGCGGCGTCCGGACGGGCCGCCCGCCTCGCTGTGCGACCTCGGGGATCGGGCGAGCCTCGACGCGGGCTTTGCCCGGGGCCTCGCAGGCCTGTCGCTCGACCGTGCGGCGGCGCCGCGGCTGGCGCTCGCACCGTGGGACGGCTTTCTCCGGTAAGCCGCGGGTTCGTCGCAGCGGGCCCCGCCTCGCCGGCCGCGGGATGCGCAGCGGGGGCTGGACGCCGGCGCCGCGGCCCGCCATAGGCAGGGCGCGCAAGGGAGGCCCGATGCTGCTCTTCTTCGTCAACGACTTCCTCATCCCCGGGATCGTGGTGGGCTCGATCTACGCGCTCGGCGCGATCGGGGTCTCTCTGCTGTTCGGCAACCTGCGCTTCGCCAACTTCGCCCACGGCGCCCTGATGACCACGGGCGCCTATGTCTCGCTCGAGCTGTTCCTCGTCACCGGGCTGCCCATCGTCGCCGTGCTGCCGGTCTCGATGCTGCTGACGGGGCTTCTCGGCGTCTGGCTCGACCGCCGGTTCCTGAGGCCCTTCCGCGCCGCGCCCTCGATCGTCTCGCTGATCGCCTCGATCGGCATCGCGCTGATGCTGCGCTCGGCGGTCCAGATCGTCTGGGGGGTGGATGTCGAAAGCTTCTCGGCCGGCCGCATCGAGCCGCCGCTCCGCTTCTTCGACGGCCAGCTCCGCGTCGCGGAGAAGCATCTCTGGATCGTCGGCGCCGCGCTGGTGCTGATGCTGGCGCTGCACCTGCTGCTGACGCGCACCAAGACCGGCAAGGCGATGCGCGCGATGGCCGACAGCCCGGAGCTCGCGCGGCTCTCGGGGATCGACACCGAGCGCGTGATCTGGGCGACCTGGATGATCTCGGGCGGGCTCGCCGCCGCGGCCGGCACGCTCCTCGGCATGGACACGCAGGTGACGACGACGATGGGGTTCAACATCCTGCTGCCGGTCTTCGCGGCGGCGATCCTCGGCGGCATCGGCCAGCCCTACGGCGCGATGGCGGGCGGGCTGATCATCGGCATCGCGCAGGAGGCGGTGGCCTTCCCGGCCTTCGGCGGACAGTCGCTCGTCAATCCGTCCTACAAGGAGGGCGTGGCCTTCGCGCTGATGGTGCTCATCCTCATCGTCCGGCCGTCCGGGCTCTTCCGGGGGCGCGTGTTCTGATGGAGTGGCTGACCGACGGCCCCGGCTACGGCTACTTCCTCTACGCGCTCTCGCTCCTGACGGCGGGCGGGCTCTACGCGGTGCTGACGCTCGGGCTCAACCTGCAATGGGGCACCGGCGGCATGCTCAACATCGGCATCGCCGGCTTCTTCGCCGTCGGCGCCTATGTGAGCGCGATCCTCACGACGCCGGCCTCGGATCTGCATCTGGGCGGGTTCGGGCTGCCGGTGGCGGCGGGGCTCCTCGTCGCGATGGGGATCTCGGCGCTCATCGCCTGGGGCGTGGGGCGGATCTGCATCGGGCTCAGGGCCGACTATCTGGCGATCGCCACGATCGGCATCGGCGAGATCCTGCGCCTCGTCTTCAAGAACGAGATCTGGGCGACCAACGGCGCGCGCGGGATCGCGCGGATCCCGCGGCCCTTCGAGGGGCTGCCCGAGCCGTGGAACCATCTGGCCTTCCTCGGGCTCGTCGTCGCGATCGTCGGCGCGATCTACTGGGCGCTGGAGCGGGCCGACCGCTCGCCCTGGGGCCGCACGATGCGCGCGATCCGCGACAACGAGACGGCGGCGCGCGCGATGGGCAAGGACGCCGACCGCTTCCGGATGCAGGCCTTCGTGATCGGCTCGGCGCTGATGGGGCTCGGGGGCGCGCTCTTCGCGCACTACGTCAAGATCGTGACGCCGCAGACCACCGACCCGCTGGCCGTCACCTTCCTCGTCTGGGTGATGCTGATCGCGGGGGGATCGGGGAACAACCGCGGCGCGATCCTCGGCGCGCTGCTGCTCTGGACGATCTGGTCGGGCACCGAGATCCTGACCGGGTTCCTCACCGCGAACGTGTGGGAGGCGAGCGTGGGCGCCGTCATCGGGGCCGTCAACGCGGCGCTGCCGGAGAGCTGGGCGCTGCCGGGGGCCGAGGCGCCGGCCGATCTCGGAACGCGGCTCTCCTATCTCCGGGTCCTGCTGATCGGGCTGCTGCTCCAGCTGGTGCTGCAGCGGTTCCGCGGCGGTCTGCTGCCCGATCGCCGCTGAGGCGGGCCGCCGCGGCGGCGCCCGCCCCGCCGTCGCCGTCTCAGGCGGTGCCGGTGCCGCCGGACTTGTCTCCCGCGGAGCCCGCGCGCCCGTCCACCGCGTTCTCGACCGCGTCGGCCGCCTTGGCGAAGGCCTCGGCCAGCGGCCGCAGCGCCGCGTCGCGCAGCGGCACCTCGATCTTCAGGCCGTCCTCGAGGTCGAACTGGAACAGGATCTGGCCGTTGCGGCGCTGGGTGACCTGGCCCGAGGTGGCGTTGAGGCTGAGCGGGATCGGCCCCGCCGTCTCCGGGTCGGCGCCCGAGCGCTTGATCGCCGCGAAGCTCGCGCCGGCGCGCATCCGCGCGACCAGCGTCGCGACCTTCTCGTGCGGCACGAGGAGCACGAGCTTGCGGTTCTCGCCGTCGTTGAGCCGGACGCCGACATAGGCGCCGTCGCCGCCCTCGCCGTGGTCGAGCACCTCGGCGACGCGGTACATCGCCTGCTGCCCGCTGGTCTGCCCCGCCTCCGCGTCCGCCGCGGGCGCGTTCTCCTGATCGGTCATCGCCGCCTCCCTGTGTGCCGGTCGCGCTCCCCTAGCGGCGCGCGCGGCCGAGGGCAACCGTCGCCCGGGCCGGCGATGGCACGACGCAACGCCCGCCGCGCGGGGCGGCGGGCGCCTCGGCGCGGCGCGCAGGGCCTTACTTCAGCACCTCGGTCTCGAAGGTGCCCTCGGGCGTGACGACGTTCTTGGAGTAGAGCCCGGTCACGTCGCCCTGCGCGTCGAAGTCGTGCGGACCGGCGGCGCCGCGATAGTCGATCTCCTGACCCTCGGCGAGCAGCCGGACCGCCTTCTCCCACTCGCCCGGAAGGATCGTCTCCCCCGGCGCGGTGGCGACGGCGCGCAGGCTTTCGGCGATCGCGCCCCGGTCGGTCGAGCCGGCATGCTCGATCGCGAGCGCGAGCAGGAAGGCCGCGTCGTAGGCGTTGGCCACATAGGGCCCGCGGGGGTCGTTCTCGCTCGCCGCGGCGTAGGCGTCGGCGAAGGCGGCGAACGCGCCGGTCTCGGTGTCGGCCGCCGCGGTGGTGAACACGGCGTTGCCGGCGAGGTTCTCCGCGCCGATCTGGTCGATCACCGTCTGGTTCACCATGCCGTCCGCGCCGATGAACTTGGTGAAGTAGCCGTTCTCGAGGCTCTGCCGCAGGATGGTGAGGCCCGAGCCGTCGTAATAGGCGAAGACGGCCAGCGCCTCGGCGCCGCCGGCCGAGAGCGCGGCGAGCTCGGAGCGGTAGGAAGGCTTGTTGGGCTCGTGCATCTGCTCGCCGGTGATCACGCCGCCGATCTCGGTGAAGGCGGCCGAGAAGACCTGCGCGAGGCCCACGTTGTAGTCGTCGTTCGCGACGGTCACCGCGATCCGCTCGTAGCCGAGGGAGCGCACGAGATGAGCGAGCTCGACGCCCTGATAGGCGTCGGACGGCGCGACCCGGAACACGAGGTCGTTGTCGTCGAGCTCGGTCACGGCCGGCGATGTGGCCGAGGGCGAGACCGAGACGACGCCCGCGGGGATCGTCACCGCCTGCGCCGCGCCGATCGTGCCGCCCGAGCAGACGGCGCCGACGATCGCCGGCACCTGGTCGACGTTGACGAGCTTCGTCGCGGCGTCGACGGCGGCCTTGGCGTCGCACTGGCTGTCGGCCAGCACCAGCGACAGCGTGCCCCCGCCGAGGATGCCGCCCTGCTCGTTGACCTGGGCGACGGCCAGCTCGGCCGCCTCGACCATGGGAGCGACGATCTCCGGGATCGGCCCGGTCACCGCCATCAGGCCGCCGAGCTTCACGTCTTCCGCCGCCGCGCCGGAGGCGACCGCGAGCGCCTGTCCGAACAGGGCGCCAACCGTCAGGATCCGCATCTCACACCTCTCTTGATCATCCGGACGGGCGTCGCCGCGCCCGTCTGTGCGCCCGCCATCGGGCGGCGGGATGATATCCGAAGCGGGTCGGGATCGCACCGGTTTCGCTGCGCGATCCCGATGGGCGCGGCGACCCACGATTTTGACAATTTGATGTCCGCGAGCGCAAATTATTGCTGTCAAGCAGAAGATGGTCGATTGCGCCCCGGTGTCGCTTTTGCGATACTGGCGGCAAAAGTGCGCGGCCGGACCGACGCATGGGCGAAGGGACAGAGAGCAGGGGAAGCCCGAATGCAGCTTCGGGGGTTCGACGACTACGAGGTCACGCTCGGCGACCATATCCGCGGCGAACGGGCCTCGATGGGGAAGTCGATCGCGGATGTCGAAGCGGAGCTGCGGATCCGGGCCGACATGATCCTCGGCATCGAGGAGTGCGACCTCGGGGCGTTTCCCAACCGCAGCGTCGTGGCCGGCTATGTCCGCTCCTACGCCCGCTATCTCCGGCTCGACCCCGACCAGGTCTACGAACGCTTCTGCGCCGAGTCGGGCTTCGTCGCGCCCAACGCCGCGCTCGCCGAGGCCGGGGCGCGCGGGTCCGCGGCCGGCGCGGTGCGGCGCCTCGGCACCGGGCCGTCGGCGCTCGACCAGTCGCGCTTCGCGGTGCCGCCGGGGCGCTCGCGCTTCGCGGCGCGCGTGTCCCTCGGCTCGCTCGTCTCGGCCTGCGCGCTGGTCGCGCTGATCTGCGGGCTCGGCTATGGCGGCCTGACGATCCTGAAATCGGTCCAGCAGGTGGGCTTCGCGCCGCTGCCCGAGGCGCCCGATGTGGTGGCCGAGGCGCCGCTCCTCGCCTCCGTCGCCCGGGCCGGCGAGGCGGTCCGGCGGCCGAACGCCGCCGACTACGACGGCAGCGGCGCGCTGGCCGCGGTCTTCGCACCGGACGACGAGCCCCCGATCCGGCGCCGCGAGAGCCCGATCTCGGCGATCGACCCGGTGCTCGCCGGGGTCTACCGCGGCGCGCCGAGCCCGTCGGATCCGCGGGCCGGGAGCCGGCCGCCGGAGGCCGTCGCCACCGCGCCAGTCCACACCGTGGAGTTGCCCGCCCGCGTCCGGCTCGCCCGGGCGGCGCGCGCCGAGGCGGACGACCCCGCGGCCGGGGCGCCCGCGCCACGCCGTTACGTCGCCGTCCATGCCGCCGAGGAGGCGTGGATCCGCGTCCGGGCCGGCGACCGCTCGGTGATCTTCGAAGGGCTGCTGGCGCCCGGCGAGACCTACGAGATCCCCGAGCGCGTCGCGCGCGGCACCCTGCGCGCCGGCAATGCGGGGGCGGTCTTCATCGTCGTCGACGGCGCGCCCTTCGGCCCCGTCGGCCGCCCGGGCGGCGTGGCGAAGAACGTCTCGCTCGCGCGCGAGGACGTCCCGGCCGCCCACCAGCCGGCGCCGCGCACGATGATCGCCGAGGCCGCCGACCCCGAGGGCGACAGCGGCAGCGCCGTCGCCCTCGGCGAGTGACCGGGCATCAGCCCGGGGCGGGCGGCGAGACCGCGAGGTAGTGCGCCGCGAGGCGCACCGTGCCCCCCGCGAAGGCGCCGCCCGAGGCCGTGAGCCGGAGCCCGGCGCCGCCGAAATAGGCGATGGGCTCGCTCGTCACGCCCTCCGCCACGGCGCCGGCGCCGGTGCCGAACCCGCCGCCGTAGCGCCCGGGCGACCCGACGACGCCGAGCGACCACGAGGCCGCCCCGCCGATCGGGGCGATCACGCGGGCCGTCACCGCGAAGACCACCGCCTTGTCGGGGATGAAGGCGGCGGTGTCGGAGGTCGGGCCCGCTCCGACGGCGTGGTCGGTCTCGGCGATGCGGAAGAAGCTCCGCGCGCCGCCCGGGCTCTCCACCTCGGCCGCCTCGACCCAGCCGCCGTCCACGCGCGTCCAGCGGCTCGCGCTCGCGGCGTTCCAGACCTGCCAGCCCTCCACCGGGTCGGCGAAGGCCCAGCCGCCGTTCAGCCAGAGCGCGAGCCGCCCGTCCTGGCCCGCCCAGTCGCCGCCGGCCCCGGCGCCGACGCCCCACACCTCGCCCTCGCTCCCCGCGGGCGGCGCGGTCACCCCGAGCGCCTCGACGCGCGCGGCCGCCAGCGCGTCGAGCCGGGCGAGGGCTTCGTTCACGGTCACGTGCTTCTGCGCCTGCGCCGCTTCGAGAAGCGTCAGGCCGAACCGGGCTGTCTCAGTCATCGAAGGTGATCCCCCTTTCGAGGCCGTAGCCGAAGACGGTGGAGCGCTGCGCGACACGGATCCCGAGCGGACCGGCAGCGCCGTCGGCCGCCTGCGCGGCGGCGGTGTAGGCATAGGCGGGCAGGGCCGTCTCGACCTCGCGGAGCAGCGTGGCGCCCGAGAGGATGCGGAGCCGGTAGCCCTCGCTCTCCTCGGCGAGCGGCACCTCCAGTCCCTCCCAGCTGTCGCCGCCGATCCGCGTGCGCCGGATCCAGCCGATCCGGATATCGCCGCCCGCGCGCCGGGCGCGGAGCGCGGCGGGGGCCAGCGGCCGCAGCGCGAGCCCCTCGGTCGTTTCGGCAAAGGCCACGAACGACGGGTCGCCGAGCGGGCGCGTCGCCGGGCCGACACGGTAATGCCTCGGCAGGCCGCGCGCCTCGAGCGGCAGCGGCAGCCGGGCGACCCCGCCGTCGAGCACGACGATCCGCGCGCCCGCCGGCACCTCGGCGGCCGCCAGCGCCTCGGTCCCGCGCTGGCCGCGCAGCAGCCCCCCGAGCCGCAGGCGCCTCGGGCCCACCACCTCGACCTCCCGCGCCTGCAGGATCTCCCAGACCCCGGGCGCCGCCTCGAGCGCGAGCGGGTTGGCGCCGTTGAGCACCGCGAGCCGGTCGCGCGCGAGGAGGGCGCCGGCGGGCAGGAACACCTCCGTCCGGCTGCGCTGCCAGCGGCCCGGCGCGCCGGGCGGCAGCGGCCCGGCGAGGGTGCCGATCAGCGCGGGCGTGCGCACCGTCGCGACCAGGGCGAAATCCGTCTCGCCCGCCGAGCGGTAGACCGCGACCGCGCCGGCCCACGGCTCCGACGCCACCGCGATGTGCGGCTGGTGGTCGTCGGGTCCGCCCTCGGCGATCGGCAGATCCATCACCAGCGCGGTGATCGGCCCCGGCGGCGGCGTGAGCTTCGTCTCGACCCGCGGCTCGGGCGCCGCCGCCGGCCGATAGGCCGAGCGCTCGACGCGCACCGCCTCGACCGCGCGGGCGCCCGCGTCGGTCACGCGCTCGACGCGGAACACCCGCGGCCCCCCGGCCCCCTCGAGCGCGACGAGGTCGGAGGGCTCGACGCCCATGAGCGACGGCGGCAGCGCGAACGACACCCGCTCCCGGGCCCGCGCGCCTTCGGCCAGCCAGCGGTCGACGACGCGCCGGGCCCGCGAGGCCGGCAGCGCCAGCGGCAGCGACTGCGCCGCGAGCCGGGGCTGGGCGGCGTCGGCCTCGGGCGCGCGCGCCTCCGCCGCCATCACGCGGTAGTCGCCCTCCGCCTCGAGATAGGCGAGCCGCACCGTGTCGGGCGTCTCGCTGGCGTCGGCCCGCGCGTGCACCGCCGCGCCGAGGCGCTCGGCGCTCTCGGCCAGCCGCGCGTTCCCGACCGCGACGGGCTCGCCCGCCCCGCGCATCGTGAAGACGATCCGCCCGCCGCTCTCGTGCGCGTCGAGACCGTAGGCGAGCATCAGCGGCTGCAGCGCCTGCCGCCCGGTTCCGGCGTCCTCGATCAGGTAGCCGTAGACGCTGTCGTGCAGACCGCTGACATCCACCTCCGGCACGCCCGCCGCGACCGCGATCTCGTGCACCACGTCGGCGAGCGATCCGTTGGAGACGCGCCCCGTGATCCAGTGGCCGAGCGCGTGCGACGGTCCGTCCGACCAGGCGCTCTCGCGGACCGGGAAGTCGGGAAAGGGGCGCGCGTCCCAGGTCCACACATAGATCCGGTCGGTCGGGATCATCGGCCCGCCATAGGTGCCGGTCGGGTTGTTCTGCGGCTCGGCCCAGTGCCCGAGCTTGGCCTGCAGGTAACGGCGCTGCATCTCGTCGTCGCGCGCGCCGGCCGAGCCGGGCGGCAGGCCGCTTTCCGAGCTCTTCGGGTCGTGGAAGAGGTTCGGCATGTTGGCGCCGAGATCGACCGCCGGGCAGCCGGTCTCGGTGAGCCAGACCGGCTTCGAGCGCGGCACCCAGGCGGTGGGCGCCGCGTGGCGCACGCCGCCGATCCGGTCGTGATGGGCGTTCTCCCACCAGCCGCGGATGTCCTTCGGGCGGAACACCCAGTGCTCGCCATGCGCGGTGTCGAGGATCGGCGTGCGGTCCTGCAGGGCCCGTGCCGTGTCGTCGGCGTAGTACCAGTCGTAGTGCTCGCCGCCCTCGACGTTGCCGGCGAGATAGGGCAGCGAGTAAACGGCCGGCGCCTCGGCGCGGTCGAGATGGGTGTCGGCATGGCGCCAGTCGGACAGCGGCAGGTAGTCGTCGATGCCGACGAAGTCGATGTTGGCGTCCGCCCAGAGCGGGTCGAGATGGAAGATCCGGTCGCCCGTGCCGTCGGTCGGCTGGTGGCCGAAATATTCCGACCAGTCGGCGGCGTAGGAGATCTTCGCCTCGGGCAGCAGCTGCCGCACTTCGGCGGCCAGCGAAACGAGCTGGTCGACCGCGGGATAGCTCCTTCGTCCCGACCGGATCGTCGTCAGCCCGCGCATCTCCGTGCCGATGCAGATGGAGTCGACACCGCCCGCCGCCGCCCCGAGCGCGGCGAGGTGCAGGGCGAAGCGTCGCCAGGTCCATTCCGCCGGGCCGGAATAGCTCACCATGCCGTCGCCGATCTGGAAATCCGACGCGCGCGCGGTGCCGAAGAACGCCGCGACCTCGGCCGCGGCCGCCGCGGTCTGGTCGGTCGAGCCGGGCTCGCCCGGCGCCGCGTCGAGCGTGATCCGCCCGCGCCACGGGAAGGGCGGCTGCTCCGGCCGGCCATAGGGGTCGGCGAGCCCGTTTCCGGCGGCGATGTCCATCAGCAGGAACGGGTAGAGCATCACGCGGAGGCCCCGCCCGTTCATCTCGCGGATCGCGCGGATCACCGAGGCGTCGGACGGCGTGCCGCCGAACACCGGCCGGCCGCCGGCGTCGCGCCCGACGAGCCGGGCGGTTTCCGCGACGAGACCCGCCGCAGACCACGGCTCGGGTTCGGCCGACCGGTCCGAGGCCTCGGCCTTCGGCTCGACCCGGCAGCGGCCGCAACGCAGATCGCTGCCGAACCACGAGACGACGAGCGAGACCGAGCGCGCGGCCGGAAGCTCCGCCTCGAGCTGGTCGAGCGCGACGAGAAGGTCCGGCCGGCCCTCGGGGTTCCTCACATTGGCGGGCTCGCGCGCGCCGCCCTCGTAGATGTAGGCCGCGGGCTCGGTCTCGAGGGCGAACTCGCCGGTGCCGGGGGAAAGCGCGACGCCCTCGATCAGCGCGGGCAACGGCCGGCCGGCCTCCGGCCCCTCCGCCGGCCTGTTCACGGCTCGGAAGACCTCGAAGCTGAACTGCGGAATGCGGTTGCCGAACTGGCCGAGCGGAAGGTCCTCGAACACCACATAGGCGGTGCCGCGATAGGCCGGCACGGCGCCCGCGCCCTCCACCGCCTCGATCTTCGGGTCGGGCAGCTGTTCGTCGTCGCCGGGATAGACGCGGAGCACGAGGTCCTTGGTGTCGAGCAGCTTGCCGTCGGCCCAGATGCGGCCCACCCGATCGATCCGCCCCTCGCAGAGCCCGACGGCGAGGCTGATGGTGTAGGCGTAGTCCCGCAGGGTGGCGGCGGGCGCCGAGGCCTTTCCGCCCTGCGTGGTCTCGCGCACGTGCTCGTGGAAGCGCGTGGTCCAGATCAGCTGGCCGGCCACGCGCATCCGCCCGAAGACCCGGGGCACCGGCGCGCCCGGCGTCGATGTCTGGAGCCGGAGCGCGTGCGCCCGGCCGGTCTCGACCACCTTGGCGCCCGAGCCGAGGAGCCGCTGGTCGAGCAGGCCGCCGGCGACCGCCCCGAGCGCCTGGCCGATCCCGGCGGCGGAGACGCCGAGCAGCGTGCCGCCGATGGCGCCGCCCACGGCCGATCCCGCGGCGGCGAGGAGGAGCGTGGCCATGTCAGGTCTCCGGTGTCGGGCGGGGGAAGCGGAAGCAGCCGGCGATCCGGCGGAGCCAGGCCGGCGTGAGGTGCGTCTCGGTCACCGCGGCGCCCGAATAGGCGTGGATGATCCGTCCGGGCTCCAGCCATGGCGTCGAGAGGATCGCGACATGCTTGGCGGGGCCCGCCTCGCGCATGCGGAACACCAGGACGTCGCCCGCGCTCGCCCGCGCCTGCGGCAGCGGGATCAGGTGCCGCGCGGCGGCCGCGAGCAGGTCCTCGTCGGCGCCGGTCTCGCCCCAGTCCGGCGTGTAGGGCGGCGGCGCCTCGGGCTCGCGACCATAGATCGCGCGCCAGACGCCGCGCAGCAGCCCGAGGCAGTCGGCCCCCGCCGCGCGGCAGCTCGCCTGGTGGCAATAGGGCGTGCCGATCCAGGCGCGCGCCTCCGCGATAACGGCGCGCCGCGTTGCAACGTCAGCCTCCGAAGATCGAGCCGCCGTCATGGATCTCTCCGGTGTTGGGATAGCGCGTCGCCCAGTCGTCGCCGGGCATGTGCGGGAAGCCGCCGAAATTCAGCAGGTTGGCGAACTTGGCGCGGCAGGTGTCGGGGGTCTTGTCGCACCCGGCGGTGACCCGGAGCGCGTCGCCCACGGCGACCGGCGCGGCGGGCGCGTGCCAGAGGGCGAGGCGCGAGACCCCGCCCACGGCGCGGTGCGCCTTGACGCGCCCGGGTTCCGCGGTGTTGGCGCCCGTGAGCCAGGTGATCGCGCCGCGCTCGGCCCACCGGCTGGCGCGGCTCTCCAGACCCGAAACCTCTATCTCCTGATCGGTCAGAACGGCGGTGACGACGCCATCCGATCGGTAGAGAGGCGAGGTCAGATCGACGCCGCAGGCGGGCTCGCCGAGCCGGTGCCCGCACGCCGTCAGAAAGGCCCGGCCGAACGGGCGGTTGAGCGCGGCCGCGAGCCCCGTCACCTCCGCCTCGAAGGCGTGCTCGCCGCGGCGCACCTCGCCGATCCGCCCGCGCGCCAGAAGCACCCGGGCCCCGGGATCGGTCCAGTCGACCAGCCAGTGCCGGATCTCCGCGCCGTCGAAGAGGCCGCGTTCGATGTCGGCCGCGTCGATCGCGTCCGACCGCAGCGCGCCTTCCACCGTGTGGCTGTCGGCCGCGAGGCCGCTCGCCTGCTCCGCCGCGCTCGAGGTGAGGCCCGAGGCGGCTTCGAACACGATGCCCTCGAAGGCGAGGGGCCGGTCGTGGTCGGTGAAGCCGAGCGTCACGCCGTCGGTGCGGGTCACCGCCCAGGCGCGCGCAAGCGTGGTCGCGCCGCTCGCGAGCCTGGCCGCAAGCGCCTCCGGGATCGCCCTCACAGCCGCACCTCCACGATCGGGATCGAGGGGACGTCGCCCGCCTCGAAGGCCGCGAGGTTGAACTCCAGCCGATCCGAGCCGAAGCGCACCGGCACGTCGAAGGCGAAGCCCGCCGTCACCTCGGCGCCCTCGGGCGCCGGCGCGGCGAGGGTGACGAGCCCGGTCGCGTGATCGACGAGGGCAGGCTTCTCGACGCCGTCGACCGCCACGCGCACCGTTCCCTCCACGGGCTTGGCGATCGGTCGCACCATCGCCGGCGTGCCGCCATAGGATTTGACCAACTGATAGATCCGCGCCGCGCCATCGCCCTCACCGATCTTCTGATCGGTCGGCGCGGGGGTCCCGGACGGGGCGCAGGACTTGTGGTCGAGCCAGTCCTTCCAGCGAAAGCCGTGGAGCGGGCCGCGCCGCGCCTCGAAGAAGCGCACCACCTCGTGCAGGTCGTCGAGCGAGCGCAGGCCGAGGCCCGCGTCCCAGCGCCGGCGCGCCTGCTCCCAGGGCGTGTTGCGCTCCTCGTGGCCGTTGACGAGCGCGACGATCTCGGTGCGCCGCTCGATCCCGGCCGAGGACGCGAAGGAGAGCGCCGGCGAGAACAGCACCTCGTGGAAACTCATGGGCAACCTCCTCAGAGCCGGCCCTGACCGCGGGCGACGGCGCGGGCGAGCTCGGCCGCCACCTGGCCGCGCGAGCGCCGGAAGCCCTCGATGTCGGGCGTCTGGATCGTGACGTTGATCACCGGCCCGGGCGCGCCGCCCGCCTGCACGCCGAGGCGGCCGTCGGCCCCCCGCGCGAGCGGCAGGATCGCCTCGGGCCCCGCCTCGCCGACGAGCCCGGTGCCGCGCGCAAGCGGGAAGGCCAGCGGCGCGTCGACGACGCCGCCGCGGGCGAAGGCGCGCAGCCGCTCGCCGTCGATCCGGCGCACCTGCCCGCCCGAAACGACGCCGCCATCGGCGAAGTGCCGCACCCGCCCCTCGTCGATCAGGTCGCCGCGGGCGAAGCCGAGGACGCGGCCGAGCGCGCCCGAGACGGCGCCGGTCAGCGTGCCAGCGAGCCCGGCGAGCGGGCCGGGCCCGGCCGGAGCGGTCGTGCCGGGGCCCGGCGGCGGGCCGCCGAGGAGCCCGCGAAGCCCGCCCGAAAGCGCGCTCGCGAGCGGCTTCAGCGCGCCGTCGAGAACGCCGTCGACCGCGCGGTCGAGCGTCTTGCCGAGCACGCTCTCGGCGAGGCCGCGGAACACGTCCGAAAGCTTCCGGCCCCCGAAGATCGCCTGGTCGAGCGCGGTCTTGAGCGAGCTGCCGAGGGAGCGCGCGAGGCTCCGCGCCTCGGCGTCCATCCCGCGCATCGCCGCCGCGGCCGCCGCGAGTTCGGCCCGGAAGCTCTCGGTCTTCGCGCCGGCCTCGGAGATCGCGCCGGCCAGACGGCGCCCGCCGTCACCTGGGTCTCGGTCCATCGCCATGCCTCTCGGGGTTCGCTGTGTCGGGATGCGCGGCCATCAGCCGCTCGAGCCCGGCCCGGCCGAGCGGGGCCGCCCGCTGACGGAGCGCGCCCGCGCCCTCGAGCGCGGCGGCGAGCTCGGCCGGCGTCATCGCCCAGAACGTCCCGGGCGCGAGGCCGAGGCGGCCGAGCCCGAGCCGCATGAGCGCCGGCCAGTCGGTCGGTTGCGCCGTCACGGCCGCGCCGGCGCGAAGGCGGCGGCCATCAGCGCGAGCCCCGCCTCGAGCGCGCCGACCGCCCCGCCCTCGATCTCGGCCGCCGCCACGGCGTCCTCGCCGATCTCCTCGCCCGCGCCGCGCAGCCCCGCGGCGAGGAGCGCGATCAGGTCGGCCGCGGTCACCGCGCCCGTCTCGAAGCGCTCGGCGAGGCCGACGAGCGAGCCCGTCTCGAGCCGCGTCTCGAGCTCGGCGAGCGTGCCGAGGGTGAGCCGCATGCGCCGCGCCCGCCCGTCGATCACGAGCGCGACCTCGCCGCGATGGGGGTTCACGGGCGCCATGCTCAGGCCTCGGCGAAGGCGAGCTGGCCGGCCGAGGCGAGCGAGAGCTCGTAGGTCGCCTCGCCGTCGTGCTCGCCCGCGTATTCGAGCGCGGTGATCTGGAAGGCGCCGGTCACGGTGCCGAAATCCGGGATCACGACCTCGAAGGCCGGATGCGTCGCGTCGAAGAAGACACGCCGGAGCGCGGCGTCGGACGCCGCGTCCTTGAAGACGCCGGAGCCCGTGATCGCGGCCGAGCGCACGCCCGAGCCCGCGAGCAGCTCGCGCCACCGCCCGGCGCTCTCGGCGGTGGTGACGTCCACGGTCTGGGCGTTGAAGGCGAGCCGGCTCGCGCGCAGCCCCGCCACGGTGACGAAGCTGCCGGAGCCGGTCTCGTCGAGCTTCAGCAGCAGGTCCTTGCCTTTCTGGGCGGTCATGGAAGTCTCCTGGATCGGGCGCGGCGGGCGCGCGTCAGAGGGTGTCCTCGAGGAGGACGCGGAAGCGGAGCGCGATCTGGCGGAGCCGGCCGCCCTCGGCGCGCCGGGTCTCCGCGCCGAGGAAGCCGATGCAGACGAGATGGCCGCGGTCGAGCGCGAGCTCGCCCCGGAGCAGCGCGTCGGAGACGGCCGCCGCCACGCGCTTGGCCTCGGCGAAGCCCTCGGCGGGCGCATGGACGGTGATCGCGATCACGTGCTCGGCGCCGCGGTCGGTCTGGGTCGACCAGTCCTTGGCGGTCTCGTCGCCGAGCGTCAGGTAGGGGCCCGTGCCCGGCGCCGTTTCGGGCGGCGGCGCGTCGTGGATGCGGTCGCCGACCAGCGCCGAGACGGCGAGATCGGTCGCGAGGCGGTGATAGACCGCCCGCTGCAGCGGCCAGGCGAGCGCATAGGTCATGAGAACGGTCCTTCCTCGACCCAGAGCGTGATCGTTGCGCCGCCCGGGTCGTCGGCCACCGCGTGAATCGCGAAGAGCCGCTCGCCGAGGCGAAGCCGCTGGTCGGGCCGCGGGCGCCGCCCGGGGCCCGGCTCGCGGCGGATCGTGACCCGGTGCGTGACGCGCGCGGTCGGGCGGTGGCCGACGGGCGCCTCGCGCGCCGCGCCGGGCGCGATCTCGCCCCAGAGCGCGCCGGTCGCCGTCCAGGCGAGCGTGTGCCCGCCGCCGCCGTCGGGCGTGCGCACGGGGCTCTCGAGGAGGAGCCGGCTCGGCCGGTGAGCGGTCATGCGCGCCTCCTCAGAGCCGGACCGGCCGGTGCGGCGCGATCAGCGCCGCGACGGCGGGGGGCAGGCCGCTCTCGGTGCCCGCCCGGTTCTCGTAGAAATGCGCGGCGAGCAGCAGCACGGCCTTGGCGAGGTCGCCCGGCACGGCCTCGGGCGCGCCGAAGCCCGCCGTGAAGGCCACGCTCGCGCGCCCGCCCGGTGGGATCGGCGGCAGCGGTCCGCCGCCCGCGCCGGTCAGCCGCTGGCGCGACGGCCCCGGAGCGACGGCGAGATCGGCGGGCGCGAGGCTCGTCGCCGTTCCCTCGGCCATGATCGTCACGCCCGCCACCGCCGTCACGGGGCCGACCGGCAGGACCAGCGTGCCGCAGCGGTCCCACGCGGCGACGGAGAGCGAAAAGCCGCGGGCGACGAAGGCGAGCCCCGTGCGGGCCTCGAGATGGGCGGTCGCGGTGCGAAGGTAGAGCGCGAGGAGATCCTCCTCGGCGGACGGGTCGCCGAACCCCTCGCCGAGGCGGAGATGGCTCGCGAGCGTGTCGGCGGCGACGGGGAGCGCGGGCGCGGGCCCCGTCTCGGTCAGGTCGAACATCGGCGGCTCCTCGGGCGGGGAGGCCCTCCCCGCGGCGGGGGAGGGCGGGGCGGCGGATCAGGACGCGCCGAACTTCAGGAGCTTGATCGCCGCGAAGTCGGTCACGTCGCCGCCCACGCGCTTGGTCGCGAAGAAGGTGACGTTCGGACGGTTGGTGAACGGGTCGCGCAGGATGCGGATGTCCGGCCGCTCGGCGATCGTGTAGCCGTGGGAGAAGTCCCCGAAGGCGATCGAGTAGCTGTCGGTGTCGATGTCGGGCATCGCCTCGACGATCTGCACCGGATAGCCGAGGAGCCGCGCCGGCTGTTCGCCCGCCAGCCCCTCGACCCAGAGGAACCGGCCGTGGCTGTCCTTGATCTTGCGCAGCTCGCCCGCCGTCTTCGAGTTCATCACGAAGGTGGCGCGGGCGCGGTACTGCGCGCCGAGCGCGTAGACGAGGTCGACGAGCGCGTCGCCCGGATTGTCGGCGTCGAAGTCGCCGGGCGTGCCGGTCGCGATGTAGCCGAGGCTGTCCCAGGCCCAGCTCGCGTCGGCGACCTTGTCCTTGGTGAGGAACCCGGTCGGCTGGTTGGCGCCGGTGCCGTTGACGAAGGCCGCCGACTCGGCGCGCAGGAACCGGTCGGCGATGCGCTCGGCGAGCCAGCCCTCCATGTCGAAGGCCGCGTCGTCGAGGATCCGCTGGCTGGCCATCGGGGCGGCGGAGAGCTCGTGGAGCGGGATCGAGATGCGGTCGACCGTCGGCGTCGGGTTGGTGACCGACCCGTCCGCCTCGGTGGTCCAGTCCGCGCCGATGTCGCCGTAGTCGACGAGCACGTCGTAGGCCGTGGCCTCGACCTGCACGACGTTGGCCACCGCGCGGATCGAGGCGCCCGAGAGCAGCACGGTCGCGACCATCTCCGAGGTCTGCGGGTCGATCAGGAACCCGCCCTCGGCGTTCATCGCCGTGTTGTAGCCCTTGCCCTCGAGGCCGAGCGCCTTGAGCGCGCTGTCGTCGCCCTGGCGCACATAGGCGCCGAAGGCCTTGCGGTGCGGCGGGTGCTGCGCGGCCGCGGTGGCGAGGGCCGGGCGGCGGGCGTCGACGCTCTTGCGGTCGAGCTGCTCGAGGCGGGTGCCCATCTCGCCCATGCGGCGCGAGACGTCCTCCTTGAACTGGGCGAAGCTCCGCAGGAAGTCGCTCGCCGCGGCCTTGGCGTCGAGACCCGAGGTCTGGTCGGTCATGGATGTCCTCTTGCGTTGTCGGGGGTGAGAGGGCGGGATGTCCGCGGGGCGCGGCTCACCCCTCGGCGAGGGCGGCCGCGAGCGCGGCTTCGAAGCTCCCGGGCTCCGGCCCGCGGATGTTGGCGCGGGCCGAGGGCAGGAGCGGGAAGGTGACGAGCGAGACCTCCCAGAGGTCGATCTCCGCGAGGCTGCGCCCGCCGGTCTCGCGATTGGGGCTGGCGCGGATCGTGCGGTAGCCGATCGAGAGGCCGTCGATCGCGCCGGCCCGCATCAGCTGGATGGCGTCCGAGCCGCGGGCGACGCCCGCGAGGATCTCGCCGGCGACGTGGAGCCCGCGGGCGTCCTCGCGCACCTCGGTCCACACGCCGATCGGCTGCGCGGGGTCGTGCTGCCAGAGGAACTTCACGCGGCGCCCCGCGCTCTTCAGCCGCGCGAGCGAGGCGGCGAAGGCGCCCGGCTCGACCACGTCGCCCGCCTGGTCGGGCTGGCCGAAAAGGCTCGCATAGCCCGCGATCCGGCCCTCGGCGCCGGTCTCGAGCGCCTCGAGGCTCACGAACTTCGTCTCGAGGCCGCTGGCGGCCCGAGGGGTGGCGTGCATCGTCATGGGGTCTCCTCAGGGGCGGGTGCGGGGCGCGAGGCCGAGCAGGGCGCGCTTCTCGTCGTCGTCGAGGAAGTCGGCCTCGGTGACGCGCTTCCAGCGGGCGTCGCGCTCGGGCCCGAGGGCCGGCACCCGGTCGAGATCGGCCTCGAGCGCGAGCCGCCGGCCGCACGCCTCGCCGATCCACGCGGCGATGGCGCCCGCGACCTTCGAGACGAGCGGCAGCACGGTCTGGCGGTAGAAGGCGCGGTTGGCCTCCTGGTAGTTCGAATAGGTGTTGTCGCCCGGCAGCCCGAGCAGCATGGGCGGCACGCCGAAGGCGAGGGCGATGTCGCGCGCCGCCGAGTCCTTGGTCTTGAGGAACTCCATGTCGGCCGGCGAATAGCCCATCGGCCGCCAGTCGAGCCCGCCCTCGAGGAGCATCGGCCGGCCCGCGTTGCGCGCGCCCTGGTGGTTGTCCTCGATCTCGCGGACGAGACGCTGGTACTGCTCCTCGGTCATCGAGGCGCCGTCCTTGGCGCCGAAGACGATGGCGCCCGAGGGCCGGGCCGCGTTGTCGAGCAGCGCCTTGGTCCAGCGGAGCGCGGCGTTGTGGACGTCGAGCGCGGCCGCCGCGGCGGCGAGCGGCGACATGCCGTAATGGTCGTCGAGCGGCGCGAACGCCTTGAGGTGCAGGATCGGGCGGCTGTCCCCGGCCACGCGCCAGCGATGCATCGCCCGCCCGCAGCGATATTCGAAGCCCTCGGGCCAGCCGTCCTCGCCGGGGATCACGCGCATCCGGTCGGGCCGGAGCGCGTGCAGCTCGCGCGGCAGGCCGAGGCTGTCGGGCGCGGCGGCCTCCAGATAGGCGTTGCCCGCGAGCTGGAGGTGGCCATAGACCGTCTCGAGGAAGCCGCGCCCGTCCTGCCCCGGATTGGGCTGGGCGAGCAGCCGCAGCAGCGGGTGCTCCGACGGCCGCGCGCCGTCCTCCTCGAGGACGAGCGGGATCGCCGCCGCCGCCTCGGCCACCATGCGCACGGCGCGGAAGCCGATCACGTTGTGCTCGTAGCCCGTGCGGATCAGCGAGACCTGGTCGCGCGGGCTCCAGCAGGCCCGTCCGAGGCCGTGGAAGGCGAGCGCGGGCCCGGCGGCCGACGCCTTCCGCTCGCCGAGCGCCGATGCGGCGGCCCGGAACAGTCGAAGCGACATGTGGTTCTCCCCGTTGGCCCTGCGGCCCTCAGAGCCCGCGGATGCGGGCCTCGCGCGGCTCGCAAGGGTCGATCGCGAGATCGGTCAGCGCCCAGACGAGCGCGTCGAGTCGGTCGGGACTGCGGATGCCGTCGGCGCCCCGCGGGCCGCCGGTGAAGCGGCACATCTGGTCCTCGAGCGCGGGAAAGCGGCCGGCATGGCGCACCAGCCCCCGCTCGTAGAGCGCCGCGACCGGCTCGGCGCGCAGCCGCTTGCCGCGGGTCGCCCGCACCCCGCGGTAGCTGACGGAGGGCGCGACCTGGCGGAGCATCTGCTCGACCAGATCGCCTCCCTGGTTCACTTCGGCGACGACCCGGTCCGCCTCGAACTCCGCGTAAGCCTCCGCAACGCGTCGCGCCCAATCATGCGGGCTTTTTCCCTGAGCTGACCGATCAGCCAGGACGTAAATCTCTTCAGCATGGGGTGTCCTTCCCTTGGCGAGGCCCGCGACGACGATTCCGCATTCGTCCGAGCCGGAATGCGCGGTCACGGGCGGGTCCACCGCCACCACCACGCGGTCGAGCGCGGGAGCCTCGGCCACCCGCGCCCGTTCGATCATCGCGCGCGACCAGAGGGCCCCCTCGGCCTCGGTCACGAGCAGGCCCTCGATCTCCTGCCGCCCGAGGGCGGTGCCGCCGTAGCGGCGGTCGAGCCGCCGGAGAAAGCCGGGGGCGAGGTTCGCCCGGTTGGCGGCCGTGGCCGCGTGCGTGCTCACCGTCTGGGGATCGGCGAGGATCTCCTTCAGGAGCGCGCTGTCCCTCGGCGTGGTCGTCACGATCTGGCGCGGGTCGGCGCCCTCGGCGTCGGCGAGGCGCAGGCCGAACTGGAGCATGTCCCAGGCCTCGCGCCCGCGCCGCCATTTCGCCAGCTCGTCCGACCAGGCGCAGTCGAACTGCGGGCCGCGAAGGGCCTCCGGGTTGGCCGCCGAGACCAGCGAGGCCTCGGCCCCGTTGGCCCAGACGAGCCGGTTGAGGCTCGGCCGGAAGTCCGGCACCCGGTCGGGCGGCGAGCAGGCGAGGAGCCCGCTGTCGCCCTCGACCATCACGCCGCGCACCTGCTCGATCGTCTCGCCGAGCAGGCACACATGGCGGCACCGCCCGGCATCGGTCGGCCGCGCGCCCTCGACCTGCGCGCGCACCCATTCGGCCCCGGCGCGCGTCTTGCCGGCGCCGCGCCCGCCGAGGATCACCCAGATCCTCCAGTCGCCCTCGGGCGCGAGCTGGTGGCCCGCATGGGCCCAGAAGGGCCACAGCCAGCGCAGCGCGGACGTCGCGTTGACCGACAGCGCGTCGAGAAACGCGCGGCGCTTAGCCGTCGTCCGCGAGGCGAGCCAGGCGGCGTTCAATCTCGGCACGGGCTTCCTCCAGGTCGATGGCCTGCGCGAGACCGTCGGCCTTGCGCAGGCCGAGCTTGGTTTCGATCTCCAGCACGGTGCGCAGCGCCGCCTGGTTCTTGAGCACGAGCTCGCGGACGGCCCGCAGCCGGTCCTCGTCCCCGTCCTCGCAATCGGACGCCCAGAGACGGTCGATCTCGTGCTCGAGGAAATCCCTGACATCGGCGAAGACGCGCTGTGCGTGGGCGAGCGTCTCCTCGAGACCCTCGTCCCCGCACGCGTCGCTCCGCCGACCGACCAGCTTGCCGATCGTCGTTGTCACGAGCGTGCCTTTCGGAATGCGCGGGACGCAAAAGGCGGGCTCAAGGCCCGCCTCCGCCCCATGCGGGAGGTGCTGCTGATATCCCCAAGCGGCCCGCCCCGGAGCCACGTATCGGAGCATGTCCGAAGGTGTACGTCGCAGCGCGCGGAAGGTCAAGAAGTTTTTGGTAAACTCGAAGTAAATCCGCTGTTTACGACTTGGTAATACTTTGACCGACCCGGGCGCGATGCAGCCGTGTCGCGAGGCACCACCAGAACAGCGCGGGCGCGATCAGCGGACCGGCCCCCGGCAGCCCGTAGCGCACCCAGTGATCGGCGAGCGCGACGGCGAGCAGGAGCGGGCGCTCGCCGAGCGGAAAACCGCGCTTGAGCCCGTCGCGCACGAGAAAGGCGGCGCCGAGCACGACGACCGTGCCGTCGTAGACGTAGAGCCGCGGGGTCACGACCGCCGCCGCGAAGCAGAGAAGCGCGGCCTTCGCGGCGGGCGCGAGCGCGTCGGACCGCCACGCCACCGAGCATGCGGCGAGGGTGGGCAGCGCCAGCGCGGCGTGCACCAGAACCGCCGCCTCGAAGGACGCGCCGAGATGGCGCGCGGCGCCGTAGGCGCTGAGATAGAGCGGCCAGAGATGCTCCCAGCCCTCGGCGCCGCGGAACACCGCCCCGGCGGAGGCCGTCGCGCCGAGAAAGGCGGGCCAGACCTCCGCGCCGGCGGCCAGCGTCGCCAGGGCCAGCAGCGCCGCCAGCGTCGCGGCGCCGGCGAGCAGCGCCCGCCACCGCCCGGCGGCGGCGAGGACGACCGGCACCGCGAGCACGACCGGCGGCTTGACGCTCGCGAGCGCGAGGGCCGCCCCCGCGAGCGCCGGCCGGCGCTCGAGCGCGAGCAGCGCCATCCCGAGAAGCGCCGCGACCAGCAGCCCCAGCTGCCCGCCGGCGAGGCTGTAGCCGGTGGCGCTGGCCGCGAAGGCGAGGATCGGCGTCGCCGGCCGCGGCGCGATCCGCCACGCCGCCCACAGAAAGAGCGCGAGGCTCGCGAGATCGAAGACCGCCATCGACCACCAGAGCGGCAGCGCCGAGAGCGGCCAGACCGCCAGCAGGGCGTGCGGCGGATACCACCAGGGCAGCGCCAGCGAGGGCATCGCCACGCCCATCGCCGCCTCCTGCGCGGCGTGCTGCGCCGCCCAGTCGTACGCGGCCGACGCCGTGCCCGCCCGGGCGAGCGCGCTGGTCGCCCAGAACGTGACGAAGTCCGGCGCCTTGGCCACGGTGCCGCCCGCGAGGATCGGCGCGATCACCCCGTGCGCGATCAGCGCGGCCGTCACCCCGCTCGCGAGCGCGAGCAGGATCGCACCGGCCGTCACGCGGCCCTCGGTGATCCATCGCCCGTCGAGGACGGCGCGAAGCCACCTCATCGGGGGCGGCTCACTCGGCGGCCTCGCCGCTCTGCTGCGCCGCGCGCCGGCGCGCCTCGATCCGTCGCCAGGCGCGGACATTGGCGTTGTGCTCGACCAGCGTCTCGGCGAAGACGTGCCCGCCCGTGCCGTCGGCGACGAAGTAGAGATAGGGCGTGTCGTCCGGATCGAGCGTCGCCTCGATCGACGCGCGGCCGGGATTGGCGATCGGCGTCGGCGGCAGGCCGTCGATCTGGTAGGTGTTCCACGGCGTCGGCCGGCGCAGCTCCGGGCCGGTCGGCGGCCGGTCGAGCGCGCCCTCGCCGCCGATCGCTCCGTAGACCACGGTGGGGTCGGTCTGGAGCCGCATGCCGCGGCGCAGCCGGTTGACGAAGACCGAGGCGACGCGCGCGCGCTCCTCGGGCAGCGCGGCTTCCTTCTCGACGATCGAGGCGAGGATCAACGCCTCCTCGGGGCTCGCCAGCGGCAAGCCCTCGGCGCGGCCGGCCCACGCCTCGGCGAGGATCTCGCGCTGCGCCGCCTGCATGCGCCCGATCAGCGCGGCGCGCGAGGTGCCGCGGTCGACGAAATAGGTCTCCGGCGCGAGGCTGCCCTCGGGCGGAACGGTCTCGATCTCGCCGGAGAGCGTGGGCGTCGCGCGCAGGAGCTCGACCACCTCCCAGCTCGTCAGGCCCTCGGGCACCGTCACGGCGTACTGGATCGAGCGGCCCGTGGTGATCAGCTCCTCGATCTCCTCGAGCGAGGCGCGGGCGGGGATCGCGTATTCGCCCTGCTTGACGACGCGCCCGGTGCTCCGGAGATGCATGTTGAGAAGCGCCGCGCCGTCGAACAGCCCGAAGACCGTGCGCTCGGGCAGGACGCCGGCGGCATCGAGCGCGGCGACGGCCTCGGACGCGGTCACGCCGGCCTCGATCGCCACCACCGTTTCCTCGGGCGCCGGCCCCGGTTCGGCGAAATCGCGCTTGCCCGCCTGCAGGGCGGCGATCACGGCGATCAGCGCGGCGACGAGGAGCGTGAGGACGTTAGCCGCGATGTGGCGCATGCGCGCGTCTCCGCTGTCAGAGCCTGCCGAAGATCACGCTCGCATTGGTGCCGCCGAAGCCGAAGCTGTTCGAGAGCGCCACGTCGATCTTTCGCTCGCGCTTCTCGAGCGGCGCGAGGTCGATCGGGGTGTCGACCGAGGGGTCCTCGAGGTTGAGCGTCGGCGGGGCCACCTGGTCGCGGATCGCGAGGACCGAGAAGATCGCCTCGACCGCGCCCGCGGCGCCGAGAAGGTGCCCGGTAGCCGACTTGGTCGAGCTCATCGTCACCCGGGGCGCGTGCTGGCCGAGCAGCCGCGCCACCGCGCCGAGCTCGATCTCGTCGCCCATCGGCGTCGAGGTGCCGTGCGCGTTGACATAGTCGATCGCCTCCGCCTCGAGCCCGGCGTTGCGGAGCGCCGCCGCCATCGATCGGAAGCCGCCGTCGCCGTCCGGCGCGGGCGCGGTGATGTGATAGGCGTCGCCCGAGAGGCCGTAGCCCAGCACCTCCGCGTAGATCCGCGCGCCGCGCGCCTCGGCGTGCTCGAGCGCCTCGAGCACCACCACGCCCGCGCCCTCGCCCATGACGAAGCCGTCGCGCGCGCGGTCATAGGGGCGCGAGGCCGCCTCGGGGCGGTCGTTGAAGCCGGTCGAGAGCGCCTTGCAGGCGCAGAAGCCCGCGACCGAGATCTCGCAGACCGGGCTCTCGGCGCCGCCCGCGAGCATCACGTCGGCGTCGCCGAGGGCGATCAGCCGCGCCGCGTCGCCGATCGCGTGGGCGCCCGTCGAGCAGGCGGTCACGACCGCGTGGTTGGGGCCGGTGAAGCCGTAGCGGATCGACACCTGCCCTGAGCAGAGATTGATCAGCGCGCCCGGGATGAAGAAGGGCGAGACCCGCCGCGGCCCCTTCTCCTTGAGGGTGACCGCGGTCTCGGCGATCGACTCGATCCCGCCGATGCCCGAGCCGATCAGCACGCCCGTGCGCTCGCGCGCGCGCGGGTCCTCCGGCCGCCAGCCGCTGTCCGCCACCGCCTGCTCGGCGGCGCAGAGCGCGTAGGTGATGAAGCGGTCGATCTTGCGCTGGTCCTTGGGGCTCACCCAGTCGTCGGCCTTGAAGCTGCCGTCCGTGCCGTCGCCCAGCGGAACCTCGCAGGCGATCCGCGCCGGCAGGTGGCTCGCGTCGAAATGCCGGATCGGGCCGGCGCCCGAGCGCCCGGCGAGCAGCCGCCGCCAGCTCTCCTCGACGCCGCAGGCGAGCGGCGAGAGAAGACCGAGCCCGGTCACCACGACCCGTCGCATGCCCCCGTTGCGCATCGCCAAACGCTCCCGCGCGGCCGGAGCCCGGCCGGTCTCAGGCCTCGGCCTTCTCGCTGATGAACTTCACCGCGTCGCCGAATGTCTGGATGCTCTCGGCCGCGTCGTCGGGGATCTCGATGCCGAACTCCTCCTCGAAGGCCATCACCAGCTCGACGGTGTCGAGGCTGTCCGCGCCGAGATCGTCGATGAAGCTCGCCTGCTCCGTGATCTTGTCCTCTTCCACGTCGAGGTGCTCGACCACGATTTTCTTGATGCGCTCGGCGATGTCGCTCATGTTCTCTCCTCGATCGATCGGCCGGTGGCGGCCCTGTAACCGTCTCTGGCCCGGGGCGCAATGCCGCCAGGACTGACTTGTCGGATGGCCCTGGGATGGCGGCGCACGGTGCCCCGGGGTGTCTCGCGGCGCCTCGGTCGGGCGTCCCTTAGCAACAGTTCCGGGGGGGCGCAATCCGTCTTGGCGGCCCCGCGCGGCCGTCAGGGCATGGCCATTCCGCCGTTGACGTGCAGCGTCTGGCCGGTGACGTAGGCCGCCTCGTCCGAGGCGAGATAGACGGCGGCCGCGGCGATCTCGTCGGCCCGGCCCATGCGCCCCGCCGGGATCGCCGCGAGGATGCGCTCCTTCTGGCTGTCGGCGAGCTTGTCGGTCATCGCGGTCTCGACGAAGCCCGGCGCGACGCAGTTGACGGTGATGCCGCGGCTTGCGACCTCGGCGGCGAGCGACTTCGACATGCCCGCGAGCCCGGCCTTCGCGGCGGCATAGTTGCCCTGGCCCGGGTTTCCGGTGTGGCCGACGACGCTCGTGACCTGCACGATGCGGCCCCAGCGCGCCTTCATCATCGGGCGCAACACGGCGCGCGAGAGCCGGAAGCAGGCGGTGAGGTTGATCGCGATCACCGTGTCCCAGTCGGCGTCCGACATGCGCATGAAGAGCCCGTCGCGCGTGACGCCCGCGTTGTTGACGAGGATGTCGATCCCGCCGAGCGCCTCCGCCGCCTGCCCGGGCAGCGCGTCGAGCGCGGCCGCGTCCGAGAGGTCGCAGGGCGTCGCATGGGCCCGCTCGCCGAGCTCGGCCGCGAGCGCCGCGAGCGGCTCGGTGCGCGTGCCCGAGAGCGCCACCGTCGCGCCCCGGGCGTGCAGCGCCCGCGCGATCGCGCCGCCGATGCCGCCCGAGGCGCCCGTCACCAGCGCCCGTTTCCCCGTGAGATCGAACATGTCGTCCCTCATCATTCGCCGCGCCGCTTGCTAGCAGGGCCGGCCCCGCCGGGAAACCGCCCACCCCGCGGTGCCCGGCGCAAATTCTCGCCGCCGCAGTGAACCGTCCCCGCGCGCGCGCCGGCACCCGGGTTCCGCCACGATGCTTGCAGCCACACCGGTTGCGGGGACCGATCACGGGAAACACCGCCGCTCTCGTCGCCATCCAGACGGATGCGACATTGCACGACGCCTTCAGCAAGGGGGTGATCCCCTGGGCGCGCGAGAAGCACCGGGCGCTCTTCGAGGCGCACCCCGGCTTCGACCAGCGCCCGCTTTCCGAGATCGAGGCGGCGATGCGTCAAAGCCCGACCCGGAAGAAGCTCGTCAAGGTCGCGATCGTCTCGCTCAACGAACGTTTCCGCGAACTTGCGGCGAAGGAATTCCCACGCACGCCCGAATACGCCGCCTGCCAGCGCAAGAAGGTCGAGGCCGAGGCGAGGACGGCGGCGAAGGAGCTCGAACTCGAGCGGGAGATGGACGAGTTCCTCGGCCTTGCCGTCTCGGTGCGCACCGGAGACGCCACCACCCCGCGCCGGCTCTCGCAGAGCCTCGCCAAGAAGCACAAGCCGAAAAAGCGCGCGGCCAAATCAGCGGCCGACCTCCTCGCCTGTTTCAGGAAGAAGTTCGGCTGACGGCGCCCGCCCGGGTCAGCCCGCGAGCGCCTCGGCGACCGCCTTCGCCTCGTCGGGCGTGCCGACAGCGTGGGTCGCGACCTTCTTCTCGATGCGCTTGACCATGCCCGACAGCGCCTTGCCGGCGCCGATCTCCACCGTCTCGGTGACGCCGTCCGCCGCGAGCCGCAGCACCGTCTCGCGCCAGCGCACGCGGTGGGTGACCTGCTCGACCAGCAGCCGGCGGATCGCCGCGGGGTCCGAGACCGGCTCGGCGGTCACGTTGGCGACGAGCGGCACCGCCGGGGTGGCGATCTCGACCCCGGCCAGCGCGTCGGCCATCGCCTCGGCCGCGGGCTGCATCAGCGCGCAGTGGAAGGGCGCCGAGACCGGCAGCAGGACCGCGCGCTTGGCCCCGTGCTCCTTGGCGATGAGGACCGCGCGCTCGACCGCCGCGCGGTGTCCCGAGACCACCACCTGGGCGGGATCGTTGTCGTTCGCCGCCTCGCAGATCTCGCCCTGCGCGGCCTCGGACGCCACCACCACCGCCTTGGCGTAGTCGAGCCCGAGGAGCGCCGCCATCGCGCCGGTGCCGACGGGCGTCGCCGCCTGCATCGCGAGCCCGCGCCGGCGCAGCAGCCGCGCGGCGTCGCCGACCGTGAGCGCGCCGGCCGCCGTGAGCGCCGAGTACTCGCCGAGCGAATGGCCGGCCACGAACGCGGCCGCGCCGATGCCCGCCCCTTCGGCCTCGAGCGCGCGGAAGGCGGCGAGCGAGGTCGCCATCAGGGCGGGCTGGGCGTTCTCGGTGAGCGTCAGCCGGTCCTCGGGCCCTTCCCAGACCGTCTCCGACAGCCGCTCGCCGAGCGCCTCGTCGACCTCGTCGAAGACCGCCCGCGCCTCCGGATAGGCCTCGGCGAGCGCGCGTCCCATGCCGACGGTCTGCGCCCCCTGACCGGGAAAGATGAAGGCCCGCATCGCATCCTCCCAAGCGTTTCGGGCCTCTTGGGGCGAGGCTCTGGCGCCTGTCAAGCGCAGGGGCCCGCCGGCGCGCCGATCGCGCCGCCGTGGCGTTCAGGAAATCGCAACGGGTCCGGGGGCAGGAAGGGGGTCGGGGCGGAACTCACTCGGGGGGGCGTGGATGGACGGGGCCTCTGGCGCATCGGCGGGGCGGGCACGGCCGGCCTCGGTCCGGGCCTTCGAGGCGCTACTGCTTCTGTCGCTCGGCATCGGCGTGGCGGTGACGGCGCTGAGCTGGGAGGAGCTGACGCGCGAGGCGGCGCCGCTCACGGTGCTCGTCTTCCAGGCGCTGACGGTCGCGATCCTGGCCGGCATCCTCGTGCTGGTCTCGCGGCGGGGCTCCAACCTCGCCCGCTGGGTGCTGACCGTTCTCGTGGTCCTCGGCGCCGCGGTCTATTTCCCGCAGATGGCCGATCTCTTCGCCCGCCGCCCCACGGTCGCGCTGCTCGGGGCGACGCAGGTCGCGCTCCAGACCGTGGGTGTCCTCCTCCTCTTCCGGCCCGACGCGCGCCCCTTCTTCCGCCGGGCTGGCTGAGACGCCGGGGCGGGGTTGCCACGGGCGGCCCGCGGGTGTATCCGGGCGCCTCTCCCGAGAACGGTAGATGGCGGCGCCGCTCCGGTTCGGGCCTCGGGAGACATCGCCCCCGAACCGCGAAGCGCACCCGAGAAGGACCACCGATGGCTCTCTACGAGCACACCTTCATCGCGCGTCAGGACATCTCCAACGCGCAGGCCGAGCAGCTGATCGAGCAGTTCGGCCAGATCCTGACCGACAACGGCGGCACGATCGTCGGCACCGAGTACTGGGGCCTGCGCACGCTCGCCTACAAGGTCAACAAGAACCGCAAGGGCCACTACGGCTACATCCGCTCCGACGCGCCCGCCGACGCGGTGCAGGAGATGGAGCGCCTGATGGGCCTCCACGACGACGTGATGCGGGTGCTGACCGTGCGGGTCGAGAAGCACGAGGAGGGCCCGTCGGCGGTGCTCCAGGCCAAGTCGAGCCGCGACGACCGCGGCGGGCGCGGCGGTCGCGACCGTGACCGCGACCGCGACCGCGGCGACCGGGGCGACCGCCCGCGGCGGGACCGCGACGACCGCCCGCCGCGCGACGACCGTCCGCGCGAGGGCGGCTTCCGCCGCGACTGACACCGGGGAGACCGAGAGATGCGCAAGCCCTTCTTCCGCCGCCGCAAGACCTGCCCGTTCTCGGGCGACAACGCCCCGGCGATCGACTACAAGGACGTCAAGCTCCTGCAGCGCTACATCTCCGAGCGCGGCAAGATCGTGCCGAGCCGGATCACCGCCGTCTCGGCCAAGAAGCAGCGCGAGCTCGCCCGCGCGATCAAGCGGGCGCGCTTCCTCGCGCTCCTGCCCTACGCGGTGAAGTGAGGAGGCCCGGATGGACGTCGTCCTGCTCGAACGCGTGGAGAAGCTCGGCGCCATGGGAGAGGTGGTCTCCGTGCGCGACGGCTACGCGCGCAACTACCTGCTGCCCCAGGGCAAGGCGCTCCGCGCCACCAAGGCCAACATCGCCCGCTTCGAGGCCGAGCGTGCGCTTCGCGAGGAGAAGAACGCCGCCGCGAGGGCCGAGGCCGAGGCGCTGTCGAAGCGCCTCGAGGGCAAGCAGTTCGTGGTGATCCGCGCCGCCTCGGAGGCCGGGGCGCTCTACGGCTCGGTCGCGCCGCGCGACATCGCCGAGCTCGCCCGTGCCGACGGGGTCGAGGTCGACCGCCGGCAGGTGATCCTCGAGCGCCCGATCAAGGAGCTCGGCCTCCACCCGGTGCGCATCCAGCTGCACCCGGAGGTCTCGGCGATGGTCTCGGCCAATGTCGCGCGCTCGGCCGAGGAGGCCGAGATGCAGGCTTCGGGCAAGTCGATCCAGGAGCTCCGGGCCGAGGAGGAGGCGGAGGCCGAGTTCGACATCGCGGAGCTCTTCGACGACCTCGGCTCGGCGGCGAGCGACGAGGGCGAGGACCCGCGCGAGCGCGACAGCGGCCTCGTGGACCTGCCCGAGAGCGGCGGCGGCGACGACCAGCCCCAGATCTGAGCGCCGCGCAGCGGGAGGTCGCCCGGCGGGCCCTGCCCCGGCCGGGCGCGCCCGCAACGGCGCGATGTCCCCGACATCCACAGGCTTTTCCACCATCGGAAAGGAATCGGGGATAACGCCGTTCACTCTTTGTCAACGAGTGGGCAGGGCCGATCCGCGCCGGTAGTCTCCCGCGACATTTCGATGACAGAGAGACACCGAGGGGGAGGTGGCCCATGGCCGACGGCGGAGCGGCGCCGGAGCGATCCGCGCAGCCGCACGACATCGAGGCCGAGCAGGCGGTGCTCGGCGCGCTCCTGATCAACAACGAGGTCTACGACCGCATCTCGGGCATCCTCGAGCCGCACCACTTCTACGATCCCGTGCACGGGCGGATCTACGAGACCGCCGCCGCCCGCATCGGCAAGGGCGCGCTCGCCTCGCCGGTGACGCTCAAGACCTATCTGGCCGGCGACGCCGGGCTCGAGGAGCTCGGCGGCACCGCCTATCTCGCGCGGCTCGCCTCGGCGGTGGTGTCGATCCTCGCCGCGCGCGACTACGCCAAGCTGGTGCGCGACCTCGCGATCCGGCGCGACCTGATCCAGATCGGCGAGGCCATCCAGTCGCGCGCCACCACCTTCGAGGCCGAGAGCGAACCGCAGCACCAGATCACCGAGGCCGAGCAGGCGCTCTACGATCTCGCCGAGCGGGGGCGCTACGAGGGCGGCTTCGTGCCCTTTGCCCGCGCGGTCGAGGAGGCCGCGCGGATGGCCGAGGCCGCGCACAAGCGGGTCGGCGGGCTCGCCGGCATCTCGACCGGGCTCGACGAGCTCGACGACAAGCTCTGGGGCCTCAGGAAGTCCGATCTCCTGATCCTCGCCGGCCGGCCCTCGATGGGAAAGACGGCGCTCGCGACCAACATCGCCTTCAACATCGCGCGCCGGCACCGCCGCGAGCCGGGCGCGGACGGGCGCGAGGAGCTCGTCGCGGGCGGGCGCGTCGGCTTCTTCTCGCTCGAGATGTCGTCCGAGCAGCTCGCCAACCGGATCCTGATCTCCGAGGCGCAGCTCTCGGCCAAGGCGCTCGCGCAGGGCAACCTCTCGAAGGAGGAGTTCCTGCGCTATCTCGAGGCCGCGCGGCTCCTCGAGACGATCCCGCTCTTCATCGACGACACGCCGGCCCTGCCGATCTCGACGCTGGCGGCGCGCGCCCGGAGGCTGAAGCGCACGCAGGGGCTCGACGTGCTGGTCGTCGACTATCTGCAACTCGTGCGCGGCACCTCGAGCCGGTCGGCCGACAACCGCGTGCAGGAGGTCTCCGAGATCACGCAGGGCCTCAAGGCGATCGCCAAGGAGCTCGACATCCCGGTGATCGCGCTCAGCCAGCAGTCGCGCCAGGTCGAGAGCCGGGAGGACAAGCGGCCGCAGCTCGCCGACTTGCGCGAGTCGGGCTCGATCGAGCAGGACGCGGACGTGGTGATGTTCGTGTTCCGCGAGGAGTTCTACAAGG
>CAZWDE010000003.1:33386-35058 GCA_964632555.1 uncultured Limibaculum sp. | reverse complement strand
GCCGGTGCTGATCCTCGCCTTCGTGGTGATCGTGATCGGCGGGCTCGGCTCGATCGGCGGCGCGCTGGTCGGCGCGCTGGTGGTCGGCCTCGCCGACACGCTCGGGCGGTTCCTCGTGCCGATCGCCTTCCGCGCCGTGCTGCCGGCCGCCGAGGCCGCCACGATCGGCTCGGCGCTGGCCTCGATGCTGATCTATCTCGTGATGGCGGGGGTCCTGCTCGTGCGCCCGGCCGGGCTCTTCGGGCGCGCCTGATGACCCGCGAGAGCGCCGTCAACGTCGCGATCGCGGCGGCCTTCCTCGCGCTGCCCGCCTGGGCGGCGTGGGCCGGCGAGCCCTACACGGTCACGCTCGCGACCAAGGCGGCGGTCCTCGCGCTGGCCGGCGTCGGCCTCAACCTCGCCCTCGGCACGGGCGGGCTCGTCTCGTTCGGGCACGCGGCGTTCTTCGGGATCGGCGGCTACGCGGCCGGGATCCTCGCCCACCACGCGGCGCTCTACCAGCCGATCCTCGCCTGGCCCGTGACCGTCCCGGGCACCCGGTCGATGCCCGCGATCTGGCTCGTGGCGCTTCTCGCGAGCGGCGCCGCGGCGGCGGTGATCGGCGCGCTGTCGCTGAGGACGGCGGGCATCTTCTTCATCATGATCACGCTCGCCTTCGCCCAGATGGTCTATTACTTCGCGATCAGCTGGCCGGCCTATGGCGGCGAGGACGGGTTGCCGATCTACCTCCGGAACGCCTTCCCGGGGCTCGACACGCTGGTGCCGATCGAGTTCTGCGCGCTCGCGCTCGGGGCGCTCGGCCTCGCCCTCCTGCTCGCCTGGCGGATCGGCCTGTCGCGCTTCGGCCTCGCCCTGTCGCTCGCCCGGGAGGCGCCCGAGCGCGTGGCGGCGATGGGCATCGGCGTCACGCGCGTGCGGCTCGCGGCCTTCGTCGTCTCGGGCATGGTGACGGGGCTCGCCGGCGCGCTCTACGCCGATCTCAACCGCTTCGTCTCGCCGACGATGCTGAGCTGGCAGACCAGCGGCGAGCTCCTCGTCATCGTGATCCTCGGCGGCGTCGGGCGGCTTTTCGGCCCGCTCGCCGGGGCGGCGATGCTGGTGGGCCTCGAGCACCTTCTGGGCGAGATCACCGATCACTGGCGCGCCGGGCTCGGCCTCGCGCTTCTCGCCGTGGTGCTCTTCGCCCGCGGCGGGCTGGTCGGGCTGCTGGCGGGGCCCGCGCGCCATGCCTGAGCCGGTGCTCGCGGCCGACGGGCTCGCGCGGCGCTTCGGCGCCGTGGCGGCGGTCGACGGCGTGTCGATCGACCTCCGGGCGGGCGAGGTCCACGCGCTGATCGGACCCAACGGCGCGGGGAAGACGACGCTCCTCCGCCTGCTCGCGGGCGAGATCCCGGCCGATGCCGGGCAGGTGCGCCTCGCCGGCCGCGCGCTCGACGGGCTCGGCCCCGCCGCCCGTGCCCGCGCCGGGCTCGCGCGCAGCTTCCAGGTCTCGCGCCTCGCGCCGTCGCACACCGCGCTCGCGCATGTCGCGCTCGCCGTCGCGGCGGGGCAGGGCAGCCTCGTGCGCCTCGCGCGCGCCACCGCCGATGCGCGCCTCGCCGTGCCGGCGCGGGGCCCGCACGCCCGCGAGGGCCGCGGGGGGGGGGGGGGGGGCGCCGCCGCGCGGGACGAC
>CAZWDE010000003.1:0-33376 GCA_964632555.1 uncultured Limibaculum sp. | reverse complement strand
GCGCGCGCCGCGCTCGCCCGCGTCGGCCTCGAGGGGCGGGAGCGTGTCGCGGCCGGGCGTCTCTCCCATGGCGAGCGGCGGCGCCTCGAGATCGCGGTCGCGCTCGCGCTCCGCCCGCGCGCCTTCCTGCTCGACGAACCGATGGCCGGCCTCGGGGCCGACGGCTCGGCCGCGCTCATCGCGCTGCTCGGCGGGCTCCGCCGCGAGGCCCCCATCCTCCTCGTCGAGCACGACATGGACGCCGTCTTCCGCCTCGCCGACCGGATCTCGGTCCTCGTCGGCGGGCGGCTCCTCGCCACCGGCGCGCCGCAGGCGATCCGCGCCGATCCGGCCGTGCGCGAGGCCTATCTCGGAGACGCCGCGTGAGCCCGCTGCTGGCGCTCGAGGCCGTGACGGTGCACTACGGCCCGGCGCAGGCGCTTTTCGGCGTCGATCTGGCGGTCGGCGAGGGCGAGGCCGTCGCCCTCCTCGGCCGGAACGGCATGGGCAAGACGACCACCGTGCGCGCGATCTGCGGCCTCGCCCGGGCCGGGGGGAGCCTCGGGTTCGCGGGCCGCGAGATCCGCGGGCTGCCGCCGCACCGCATCGCCCGTCTCGGCATCGGCCTCGTGCCCGAGGGCCGGCGCTGCTTCGCGCCCCTCACGGTCGCGGAGAACCTCGCCGCCGCCGCCCGCCCCGGCCCTTGGACCGCGGCGGCGGTGGCCGGGCTCTTTCCCCGCCTCGGCGAGCGGCGTCGGCAGACCGCCGCCACGCTCTCGGGCGGCGAGCAGCAGATGCTCGCCATCGGCCGCGCGCTGATGACCAATCCGCGGCTCCTGATCCTCGACGAGGCGACCGAGGGCCTCGCCCCGCGCATCCGCGCCGAGATCTGGGCGGCGCTCGGCCGGCTGAAGCGCGAGGGGCTCGCGATCCTCGTGATCGACAAGGCGGTGCCCGAGCTTCTCGGGCTCGTCGACGCGGCCGTGATCCTCGAGCGCGGCACGAGCGTCTGGGCCGGACCGCCCGGCGCGCTCAAGGGACCCGTCATCGCTCGCCTTCTCGGTGTCTAGGACCGGGCGCCCGGGAGCCGCGTTTCCGCCAAGAAATTACCTTACTTCAACACCTTGCCGGCAAGGTCACGGTTTGATAACTCAACCGAGGGTGGTAGTAAGGGAGTGATGCCATGCGAATGGCAAGGGTCGCGTTTGCGTGTGTCGCAAGCGTCAGTATCGCCGCGGGGTCCGCGGCAGCCCACACGACGTTCGATCTTCGCGGCGAACCGGGCACAGGACTGTCCTTCGCGGAGGACTTCGCCTTCGAGGCCGACGGGATCGGGCTCACGGTGCGGGCGGCAACGTTCGACGGCGCGGGCGAGATCGACGGCCGGGCCTGGGTCAACCAGGACGGCAACGGCCTCGGCGTGTCGAGCAGCGTGGCGGACAACCCGATGGTCGACGGCCGCAATCCGAACGATCTGCTGATCTTCGAGTTCGACCGCGACGTGCAGCTGCTGGCTGCGTCGTTCACCGAGAACGAACTGCTCGACGACTTCAACTTCTTCGTCGATTTCGGCGCGGGTCTCGAGCCCTATCTGCCGGGCAACCCGCGGACCGACATCCCCGGGCGGGAGTTCTCGTCGACCTACATCTTCCGGCAGGAATGGCTGGGCGATCTCTTCGGCATCGGGGCGGATCACCACAGCGACGACTTCCGCGTCGCCGCGCTCGAGGTGAGCGCGGTGACCGTGATGCCGCTGCCGCCGAGCCTGCTGATGCTGGCCGCGGCCTGCGCCGGGGTCGCGGCGGCCGGCCGGCGCCGGCGCGCGCGGGCCTGAGACCGCCCGCAGGGGCGCCCGCGCCGCCGTCGGCCTTTCGGCTTGCGGCGGCGCGAACGGGCTGCTAGCCCGACCGCGAAGGGTCGTGGAGGAGCGGGGAGCGGCGTGGGCACCGGCGGGCCACCACAGGAGGGCGCGGCACCCCGGCTCGTCGTGATCTCGCCCGGCCGCGACGAGGCAAAGTTCGTCCGCCGCACGCTCGACAGCGTGATCGCGCAGAGCCGCCGGCCCGACCTCTGGCTGATCGTCGACGACGGCTCCACGGACCGAACCGTCGAGATCGTGGAGCGCTACCTGCCGGACCACCCGTGGATCCGGCTGCTTCGCCGCGGCGATCGCGGCCACCGGGCGGTGGGGCCCGGCGTGGTCGACGCCTTCTACGCCGGACTCGCCGAGGTCGCGCTCGACGACTTCGACGTGCTCGCCAAGCTCGACCTCGACCTCGACCTGCCCGAACGGTACTTTGAAACGATCCTCCAGAGGATGCTCGACGATCCCCGGATCGGCACCTGCAGCGGCAAGCCTTATTTCGAAACCGCGCGCGGCGAGTGGCAGAGCGAGAAGTGCGGGGACGAGATGTCGGCCGGCATGACCAAGTTCTGGCGCGTGTCGTGTTTCGAAGACATTGGCGGACTGGTCCGGCAGGTGATGTGGGACGCGATCGACTGCCACAAGGCGCGGCAAAACGGCTGGATCGCTCGAAGCTGGGACGAACCCGATCTCCGGTTCAAGCATCTCCGGCCGATGGGATCGAGCGGCAAGGGCGTTCTGCACGGGCGAATGCGGCATGGCTTCGGCCAATACTTCATGGGAAGCGACCCGCTCTATTTCCTTGCGACGGCGGTCTACCGGATGACCCACCCCCCCTATGTGCTCGGGGGGCTGGCGATGATCTGGGGCTATGCGCGGGCCTGGGCCCGGTCCGAGGAGCGGCTTGCGGACCCCGAGCTCGTCCGCTTCATCCGGAGCTACCAGCGTCGTGCGCTCCTCCGCGGCAAGATGCGGGCGATCGAGGGGCAGGAGGCCGAGCGCCGCGACACGTGGGTGCGCCGCCATGCGAGAAGCGGCTCTCGGAACGGGGCGGCGGCCCGGCGTCTCGCCACGTGATGCACGGGTCGGGCGGGGTGCGGATCGCCTATCTCACCGGGTCGTTTCCGAAGGCGTCGCACACCTTCATCCAGCGCGAGATCGCGGGCCTGCGCCGGCGCGGGATCGAGGTGCTGCCCTGCGCGGTGCGCCGTCCCGGCGCGGCCGACATCACCGGCGCCGAGGAGCGCGACGCGCTCTCGGAGACGTTCTACCTGCTGGCCGCCGCGCGCAATCCGGCCCGGCTCGTCGGGGCGCATCTCGCCTGCCTCGTGCGGTCTCCGCGGCGCTACCTCGGCGCGATCGCCCTTGCCGCGCGGACGGCCGCGCCGGGCCTGCGGCGCGCCGTCTACCAGCTCTTCTACTTCGCCGAGGCCGGGCTTCTCGCCGATCATCTCCGGCGCCGCCGCGCCGATCATCTCCACAACCACTTCATGGATTCGAGCTGCACCGTGGCGATGCTGGCGAGCCGGCTTTCCGGCATCCCCTTCAGCTCGACGGCGCACGGGCCGACCGATTTCTTCGCGCCGGCCGAGTGGCGGCTCGACGCCAAGATCGCCGAGGCGCGGTTCGTCGTGTGCATCAGCCATTTCTGCCGCAGCCAGTGCATGCTGTTCTCGGCGCCGGCGGACTGGGACCGGCTGCACATCGTGCATTGCGGCGTCGAGCCGGCGCGCTATGCCCGCGAGACGGCCGGCGACGCCGCGCCGGGCGGTCGGCTGCGCCTCGTCTTCGTGGGCCGGCTCGCCCCGGTGAAGGGCCTGCGGGTGCTGCTCGAGGCGCTCGCCGGCCCCCTGGGCGAGACCGGCGCCGCGGCGGAGCTGACCGTGATCGGCGACGGCCCCGACCGGCCCGAGCTCGAGCGGATGGCCGCGGCGCTCGGCCTCGGCGAGCGCGTGGCCTTCGTCGGCTACGAGCCGCAGGAGCGGGTGGCGCAGCGCCTCGCGGGCGCCGACATCCTCGTGCTGCCGAGCTTCGCCGAGGGGGTGCCGGTGGTGCTGATGGAGGCGATGGCGAGCGGGGTGCCGGTCATCGCCACGCGTGTGGGCGGCGTGAGCGAGCTCGTGGAGGACGGCGTGAGCGGGCTGCTGGTGGCGCCCGGCGACGTGGCGGGCCTCGCCGCCGCCGTTGCGGCGCTGGCCTCCGACCCGGAGCGGCGGCGGGCGATGGGCGCGGCCGGCCGCCAGCGTGTCGTCGCGGGCTACGACATCGACGTCGAGACCGGCCGGCTCGCCGCGCTCTTCGCGGCCTATTCGGCGCCGGACCGGGCGCGCCCGCCGCTGCGCCCCGAGCCCGAGGCCGCCCCCCCGGCGACCGGCACCCCGGTCCCGGACCGCGCGCCGGTCCCCGGTCCGCTTCCCGCCCGCTAGGGCTGCGCCGCGGGGCGCACCGTCACTCGGCCGGCAGGGCCGCGAGCGTCTCCCGGATCTGCGGGCCGTGCGGGAACAGCGTGCCCTCCGCCGCCGCCAGAGCGGCCTCGAGCTCGGCCCGCGCATCGGCCGGCCGGTCGAGCGCCGCGTAGACCATGCCGAGATGGTAGCGCAGCCACGGGTTGCCGGGCTGCTGCTCGGCGAGCGGACGCAGGCGCCGCATCGCCTCCTCGTGGTCGCCCTTCAGATGCCGCGTCCAGGCGAAGGTGTCCTGATAGGCGGGGTTCGGCGAGGCGCGCAGCCGGCTTGCGACGGCGAACGCGCGATCGATCGCGGCCGGGTCGTCGGCCCGGTGCTCGGCGAGGAGGCTCGCGAGGTTGTTGGCGACGAAGAGCGAATCGGGCGCCTCCTCGTAGAGCCCCTCATAGGTCTCGATCGCCGCGTCGTAGTCGCCCTGGAGCTCGTCGTACTGCGCGAGCCGCGCCCTCAGGAGAATGTTGTCCGGCGACAGCGCGAGCCCGTCGCGGATCACCGCCTCGGCCGCCGCGAAGTCGTTGCCCACGGCCGCGAGCCGCGACAGCGCGGCGTGGGCGCCGGCGTTGTCGGGGTCGATCGCGAGGATCTCGCGGTAGCGCGCCTCGGCCTCTTCGGTCTCGCCGAGCGCCGCGTGCAGGTTGCCCCTCAGCCCGATCGCCTGGAGGTTCTCCGGGGTCTCCTCGATCACGCCCTCGAGAAGCTCGGCCGCCCCCTCGACATCGCCCGCGCGGACGAGCCCGGCGACCACCACGGTGAGGGAGTTCGCCCCGTCCTCGCCGGCCAGCTGGTCCTGCAGCAGGGCCTTGCCCTCGTCGAACCGCTCCTCGCCGATCATGATCGACACCAGCAGCTCGCGCGCCCGCTCGGGCGCGAGCGGCTCGAGGCGGCGCACCGCCTGCGCGGCGCCCGGCCAGTCCTCGAGCGCGATCCGGGCGCTCGCCAGCAAATCGAGGATCGCCGCCGATTCGGGGTGACGCTCGACCGCCTCGGTCAGCACCTGCTCCGCGGCGCGCGCCCGCGAGACCCGCGAGAGGAACGCGACATAGCTCCGCACGGTGGCGGGATCGTAGTCGGAAACGCGGACGGCGCTCGCATAGCGGTCGCTCGCGAGGTCGATGTTGCCGATCCGCTCCTGCGCGCGGGCCTCCAGCAGCTTGAGCGGCACGTCCTCCGGCGCTTCCTCGAGACCGATCCGCACCGCCCGGATCGCCTCGTCGAGCTCGCCGGCCTCGACCAGCCGCGCGACGCGCATCCGGATCGCGGCGACGTTGCGCGGATCGGTCTCGAGCACGCGGGCGACCTCGGCGTTGGCCGCCGCCTCGTCGCCATTGGCCAGGTGGATCCGCGCCAGAGCCACGCGCGCCTGGGTGGCCGGCGCCCCCTCGCCCTCGGCGATCTCGGAGAGCAGCGCCATCGCGCGCTCGGTCTCGCCGGTGTCGTAGTCGAACTGGGCGAGCATCAGCCGCAGCTCGGGCGGACTGCCGGCCGTCTCGATCGCCTCGACCAGCGTCTGCCGCGCCGCCTCGTCCCCCCGCTGCGACCGCACGTAGCGCACGAGGTCGAACACCGGCGCGACCGCCCCGGGCTCGGCCTCGACCAGCGCGCGCAGCTGCTGCTCGACCTCGTCGGGGGTGCCGTTCTGCGTGGCCCAGAGCACGAGCGCCTGCCGGATGGTCTGATCTTCGGGGAAGATCGCGATCATGTCGCGCAGCTGCTGGCCGATCGCCTCGACATCGCCGAGCTGCTGCAGCAGGCCGAGGCGCAGGCGGTGAATCGCGCGGTCCTCGGGCCGACGTTCGAGCGCGGCGTCGGCCAGCGCCACCGCCTCCTGCGTGCGCCCCTCGCTCGCCGCGATCCCGATCTGGGTGGCCAGCGCCACGCGGTTGTCGGGGTCTCCCGCCAGCGCCTCGGCCGCCAGCGCCGCCGCCTCGTCGCGGCGGTCGGCGCGGAGCGCGATCGCGGCCGAGACGGCGATCGCCTCGGAATTCTCGGGCTCGACGGCCAGGGCCGCCTCCACGGCGCGCTCGGCGCCCTCGGCGTCGCCGCCCACGAGGAGGAAGCTCGCCACCTTGACCTGCGCCTCGACATTCTCCGGGTCGAGCTCGGTGACCTTCCGGTAATGGCCGAAGGCGCGGCGGCCGTCGCCCTGCGCCTCGTAGATGCGCGCCATCTCGAGATGCGCCGGCAGCGTGTCGATGTCGATCTGGAGGGCCGAGCGGAACTCGAGGAGCGCCTTGCCGAGCTCGCCGGCCTCGACGAGCTCCAGGCCCTTCTCGAGATGCCGGGCGATCCGCTCGGCCGCCGTGTCGCAGGCGGCGAGCGCGAGGGTCGCCGCCAGGACCGCCGCCAGCCGCCAGGTTCCCGCGCCGCCGCCGGCGCGCCGGCGGGTGGATCCCGCCGCCAATGATCCGAAACGCATCACACCACCCATTCTTGCACCGCACGAGCCGGCGCCGCGGCCGGCCGGCCACCCCACGCGGCGCCCGCCCGGCAGACACGCCGCGGTCCGTCGCATCCCCGCGCAACAGCGTATCCGCAATCGCGCCGCGCGCCTAGTGCGGGCGGCTGCGGCCGCGCGGCCGACGATCCTGACCGGACATCGCGCCCGCCTTCGGGAGCCGAAGTGATTCGGCTCTTCAAGGATCGCGGGCACGCCCGTGCCGCGGTTTCGGGAGCGGCGGTCGGCCATCGGGCGAGCGGCCCGTGCGGAGCCGATCGGGTGGCAGGCCGAGCGTGTGCCGGCGTCCGGCCCGCGCCCGCGCCTTTCCCGTCGACATCCGGGGGGCGCCGGGGGTACACGGTTGCGCGGGCGGACGGATTTCGCGCCCGGTGTGACGATGTGCACTTGCGTCTGGTTGCGAGGTGTCCGGTGCGTGGCGTGGTGGCGATCTCCGTGGCGGCCGTTCTGGCGGGAACCGTGGTCCAAGCGGCCGGCGTCGCCGGCGCCCGGGACGACCGTGCCGCGCTTCGCACCGAGCGGGCCGCGCCGCCGGCGCTCGCCGCGCTCGCGCACGCCCCGACCGTGAGCGCCGAGATCCCCCGGGCCGCCCCGTCCCCGGTCCCCTTCCCGCTCCTGCTGCTGGCCGGCGGCTGCACCGGGCTCGCCTTTCTCGCCTGGCGCGCGCGGGTCGGCCGCACCTGACCCGTGCGTCGGTGCCGGGCCGCAGGCCGGCGCTCAGGAGTAGTAGCGGGCGGCGGAGGCGTCCTCGGCGCGGTTCAGGATGACGCCGATCAACGGCGTCTGCTGCCCCAGCAGGCGTTCGCATTCCTCGATGTCCGAGCCCTGCGTCATGCCGCCGCCCGCGACCAGCAGCATGCCGTCGATCTCGGGCAGGAACCCCACCACGTCGTCGGTCGCGAGCATCGGCGGCAGGTCGTAGAGCACCACGTCGGGCTGGAGCGCGGCGCGCATATGCGCCAGCGTCGCGCCGGTCTTGGGGTCCTGCATGAGCTCGGACGCGTCGGGCTCCTTCTGCGCGTTGAGGCAGAGCGCGAGGTTCGGCTGGCCGCGCACGATCTGCTCGGCCATCGCGGTTTCGCCGGCGAGGAAGTCGCGAAGCCGGGCGGGTCGCTCGACGCCCAGCATGCGGGCGAGGCGCGGCAGGCGAAGGTCGAGATCGACGAGCACCACGCGGCTCGACGAGCGCCGGGCGAGGCTGAGCGCGAGGTTCGCCGAGACGAAGGTCTTGCCGCAGCCCTTGGTGGGCGAGGTGATCCCCACCCGTGTCCAGCCACGCGAGCGGAGCAGGTGCATCAGCCGTGTGCGCAGGAGATCGAAGGGGACATGCGCCGGGTCGCTCTTCTCATGCGTGATCACACGGTTGCGCACGAGATGCGCCGGGTCGAGCGGCGCCAGCGGAAGGCCGGCCCACGCCCGGTCCGGATCCCGCAGCCGCGCCCCCGGCAGCACCATCGACCCGGGATCGAGCCGCAGCGGCTCGTCCCCGCCGCAAACCTCCGGCTCCTCGTAGCCGGTCCAGTCGCCCTCGTCGCCGGGCGTCCCGCCACGGCGGCGTCTCAAAGCGCGGAAAATCGCGTTCCTCAACACCTCAATGCTCCCAACACGCGCACGCTGGCGCGCGGCCGGCCCACCCCCCGTTCCGCGCGCCGCCGGGCCCGGACGGTCCGGGGCCCACGGCCTCGATGTCGCCATCTCGCATTCCGGGCGATGGCGCAATGCCATCCGGCAATATAGCTCGTCCGCGGGCGCCAAGTGAGACGTTCCGGGCCACAGTGCGGCCAAATTTCTTCGTTAACCGATCCTTAAGGGCTTATGGGCCGTCGGCCGCCAAAGCGAACTGGCCGCAAGGCGCTCGGCCGCCTATGATTATCGAGAGGGTGCGTGAGTCGCGGATCATGTGTGTGCCGCGCCGCGCGTGGGTGCGTTGGGAGTGCCGGGCCGATGTGTGTGCGCAGCGTTTTCCGTCTTCCGCCGTGGTTCGGCGACGTGGCGATCAATTGCGCCGATCAGACAATCCTGCTCGCGGAGGCGCGCGCGCGCCTGCGGCGTGGCGCGGGGTTCGCGATCGCGACGCTCAATCTCGATCATCTGGTGAAGCTGCGCAAGGCGGACCGGTTCCGCCAGGCCTATGAGCGGCAGGACCTCGTGGTGGCCGACGGGCACCCGGTGGTCTGGCTGTCGCGGCTGGCGCGTCGCCCGGTGTCGCTGGTGCCGGGCTCCGACCTGATCGGGCCGCTCGCCCGGCTGGCGGCCGAGGAGGGGGTGGACGTGGCGCTCGTCGGTGCCACCGACGCGACGCTTGCCGCCGCCGCCGACCGCCTGCGCGAGCGCACGCCGGGGCTCCGGATCGTGGCGCGGATCGCGCCCGAGCACGGTTTCGAGCCCGAGGGCGAGGCGGCCGACGCGGTGATCGCCGCGCTGGAGGCTGCCGGGGCGCGGCTCGTGCTGGTCGCGCTCGGCGCGCCGAAGCAGGAGATCTTCGCGGCCCGGGCCCGCGCCGCGCTGCCAGAGGTCGGGTTCGCCTCGATCGGAGCGGGGCTCGACTTTCTCGCCGGCAGCCAGCAGCGCGCGCCGCGCTGGATGCGCCGGCTGGCGCTCGAATGGCTCTGGCGGGTGCTGACCGAGCCGCGCCGTCTCGCCCGGCGCTACTTCGACTGCCTGCTGATCCTGCCGAAGCTCACGATCGCGGTGCTGGCCCGGCGGCTGACCGTCGCCGAGAACTGAGGCGACGGCCGGGGGGCTCAGCCCCCGAGCGCCGCGTCGGTCGAGGGCACGCCGCGGCTGCCGAACCGCGCCTCGACGGCGCGGATCAGCGCGTCGAGCCCCGTCCGGTCCACCACCCTCTGCGCGACGGCGTCGAGCGGCATCACGTTCCGGTCGACATAGTTCACCCCGAAGGCACTGGCGCCCGCCAGGGCGACGACGCCGGCCACCCAGGCGACGCGCCGCCGGCGACGCTCGAAGGGCGTGCGGACATGGGGGATCGAGATCACCGGGCGCAGGTTGAGCTGGCGCTCCATCTGCGAGGCGCTGCGGATCACCGGGTTGAGGATCTCGAGCAGGAAGGCGAGGCCGCCCGCCAGCGCGAGGCTCGCGCCGCTGCCGAGCACGAGGATCTTCTTGCGGTTGGGCTCGACGGGCGATTGCGGGACGATCGCGTTCTCGACGACCTCGAAGCGCTCGGACTGCTGGTTGACCTCGAGCTTCTCGCCGGTCTCGGCCTCCGCGCGCTTGCGCGTGATGACGCTGTACTGGTCCTGCAGCTGGCGGTGGCGCCGCTCGTAGGCGTTGAGCGCCATCTCGACCTGCGGCGTCTCGAGGAGCGACGCCTCGATCTCGGTCCTCTGCTCGGCGAGCAGCTCCTTCTGGTCGCGCAGCAGCTGGATCTGGCTGGTCAGCAGGTCGATCTGCTGCTGGGCCGCCACCTTCTGCGCCTCCGGCGAGCCGCCGAGCGGCGCGAGCCCGTCGCCCGGGAGCAGCGGCAGCAGCGACTCGATCTGGCTCTCGAGCCGGCGGATCTCCGGATGGTTGGGCGCGAGCACCGAGCGGCGCCGGGCGAGCTCGCGCTGCAGCGCGCGGTACTCGGCCTCCTCCGGGCTCTGCGGCTTCGGGTCCGCGGTCGGGACGGCGAAGTTCTCGCTTTCGAGCGCCGTCCGGAGCGCCGCGCGCTTCTCCTCGCGCTCGAAAATCTGCCGATCGATCTCCAGGTCGTCGGCGTGGATGCGCGCGAGTTCGGCGCGGCGGAACTCGAGGCTGTTCGGCAGGGCGCGCTCGTTGGACTTCTTGAAGCCGGCCATTTCCGCCTCGAGCGCGGTGATCGCCTCGCCGATCCGGCGCTCCTCGCGCTCGAAGAAGTCGAGCGTCTCGCGCGCGCGCTCGGACCGGGCCCGGAGGTTCTGCTCCAGCACGTTGTTGACGAACTCGTTGGCGATCGCCGCGGCCTGCACGGGGTCGCTGAGCCGGACGTTGATGGTGAAGGCCGAGATCTCGCGCCCGCCGCGGCCGCCCGACACGCCGATGCTGCGGATGCTCGTGGCGCTGCGGACCGCGTCGATCTTGTCGAGCAGCGACAGGTCGGGGCGGTTGGCGAAGACGTTGAGCTTCTCGATCAGGGCGATCAGGTTGTCCCTCGCCATCAGGCGCTGCTCGATCAGCTGCAGGCGCTCGGCCGCGCTCGAGCTCACCGTGCTGCGGGCGAGATCGTCGGGGATCTGCTGGCCCTCGACGAGGATCTTGGCCGAGGTCTCGTAGACCGGCGGCTTGATCATCGCGTAGAAGAGCGCGGCGCCGGCGCCGATCGATCCCACGACGAACATCACGAGAAAGCGCCGCTTGAACATGCTCCAGAGGTCGGCGGGGGCGAGCGATATCATTCCGTCAAATCCTCTCGTCGGGGATCGCCGCGGCGACCGGGGGGCCGAAGAAGCGGGGCAATTCCGGCACGAGGTGAGCCGCCAGCTCGGTGAGGCGCGCGTCGGCTGCCGCCTCGTCGCCGTCGACGATCGGGGTGATCAGGCGCACGAGGCCGCCGTCGCGCCGCCCGGCGGTCACGCGGTCCCACAGCAGGTGCACGCGCACCCCGAGGCCGGTGGTGAGCTGGCGCCCGCGCTGCTCGAACCAGAAATAGACGAGCTGGCGCGACATCCCCTTCTGGATCACCGCGCGGTTGAGCGCGATCGGCGGCATATCGGGCGCCGGCCGGATCTCGGTCGCCTCGATCGCGGAGATCTCCCAGCCGCTGCCCGGGATGCACACCTCGGGCGAATGCACGCCGCCGTCCGTGTCGTCGCGGTACCACGACAGGAACACGTCGACCGGCGGCCGCCCCGCCTCGACATAGTTGGCCGAGAGGTAGTCGTCCGCGCCGAGCGAGCGCGTCACGTGCGGCTCGAGGAGCTGCTGGCCCTGCGACCTCCAGTCGCCGAGCCAGCGGGGGAAGAGCGCGAAGGGATCGCGCTCCACGGTCTGCGGCGCCGCCGCGCCGACACCCGCCGGGACGGTGGCGAGGGCGAGGCCGACCGCCGCCGCGGCCAGCGCCGGCCCGAGGATCGCCGCGCTCGGCGGGATCCAGCCGATCTTCGCGAACTCGCCGGCGAAGCCCGTGGTGTCGATGTCGAGCACGTCGAGCAGGGGGCGCCGCTCGCCCGACAGGCGCTTGAGCGTCCAGGCCAGCGCGCACATCGCGGCGATGCAGAGACCGAAGACCACCCAGCCCTCGAAGACATGCATGAACCCCTCGGCGTGCTCGATGCCGTAGAGGTCGACCATCACGCCGATGACGCCGACGCGCACCGCGTTCATGCCCACGGCGATCGGCACGGCGGCGAGCAGGAGCAGCGCCTTCAGCCAGATCGAGCCCTGATAGAGCACCGCGAAGATGTAGGTGAAGCTCATCATCGGGAAGAGGTAGCGCAGGCCCGAGCAGGCCTCCGCGACGTGCAGCTTGTAGACGTCGAGGTCGATGATGTTGCCGTCGAGGAACACCGGGATGCCGACGGCGCGGATGATCGACACGCCGATCTCGGAGGAGATCAGCTGCAGCGCGATCGAGGTCTGGTAGTAGAGCACGCCCGGCAGCGGCAGCATGAAGGCGAGGTGCAGCACCGGCGGCCAGAACTGCCGGCCGTGCCGCCAGCCGAGGCAGGCGAGCGCGAGCCCGCCGATCCAGAGGATGAGCGCGTAGGCGACGATGTCGTCGATGCCGATGATGGTGCCGGCGGCGCCGACGGCGAGCGCCACGCCCATCACCACCGCGCCGGGCCAGCGGATGACGGGGTCGGACGGGTCGGCCGGGGTTCGCCGCAGCTGGCGCACGAAGAGGAAGGCCGAGATCACCGGGATCAGGGGGCCGTGGCTGAACTCCGGCTGCTGCCAGGCGCGGAAGAGCCCCTGGATGCCGAACTGGAACGCCAGGCCGCCGGCCAGCGCCGTCGCGAGCAGGATCAGCCCGCCGGGCCAGAGGGTCGCGGCCCCGAAGCCGAGCCCGCGCGTGTCACCGTCTTCCCGGATCGTCATGGTCGGACCACTCACTCCTCGACGCGGCGGCCGTGTCGCACCCCGGCGCGCCGCGGACCGCCCTCTATACCCCAACAGGCCATCAATAACGGGCTTGGCGCGGTTTTGCGAGGGGGCGCGTCGGTCTTGGCGCATTTGTGAGCCGCGATCCGGGGCGCGCGGCGCGCCGCCCGGTGTTGGACGCGCCCCGCCACGGCCATAGACTCACGCAGACTTGCCGCCCCGTCGCCCGTTCGAGAGGAGCCTTCCGATGGCCTGGTCCTTCCCCCTGTTCACGCTCGCCGGCACGGTGGTCCGGATCCACCTCGCCTTTTTCCTGTTGCTCGCCTGGGTGGCCGCGGTGAGCGCGAGCCGCGGCGGCGTGCCGGCCGCGATCGACGGCGTGCTCTTCGTGCTCCTCGTCTTCGCCTGCGTGGTGGCGCACGAGTTCGGCCACGTTTTCGCCGCGCGGCGCTACGGCATCAAGACGCCCGACATCACCGTGCTGCCGATCGGCGGGCTGGCGCGGCTCGACCGGATGCCCGACCGTCCCGGACAGGAGCTCTGGGTCGCGGTGGCGGGGCCTCTCGTCAACGTTGTGATCGCGGCGGCCCTCTTCCTCTTCATCGGGGCGCGGTTCGATCTCACCGATGTCAGCCAGATCGAGCAGGCGCAGATGTCCCTGCCGGCCCGGCTGGCGGCGGTCAACGTGCTGCTCGTGGTCTTCAACATGGTGCCGGCCTTCCCGCTCGACGGCGGCCGCGTCTTCCGCGCGCTGCTCTCGTTCCGCATGCCGCGGGCGAAGGCGACGCGCATCGCCGCCTGGACCGGGCAGGGCTTCGCCGTGGTCTTCGCGGTGGTGGGGCTCCTCTACAACCCGCTGCTGCTGCTGATCGCCGTCTTCATGTTCTTCGCCGCCGACGCCGAGAGCGGCTACGAGACCGAGCGCGCGCAGGCCGAGGGCCACGTGGCGCGCGACGCGATGATCGCGCGCTTCGAGCGCCTCGCGCCCGACGACACCGCCGGACGCGCCGCCGACCTTCTGCTCGTGACGACGCAGCAGGAGTTTCCCGTGGTGGGCGCCGACGGCCGGCTGACGGGCTGGGTGACCCGCGCCAACCTCGTCGAGACCATGCGCGAGCGCGGGCCCGCCACGCCGGTGCGCGACTTCCTCGAGGCCGACACCGCCACCATCCCGGAGGACGAGCCGCTCGGCTCGGTGCTCGAGCAGCTGCGCCGCTCGCCGGCCCAGGCGGTGGCGGTGCGCGGCGCCGACGGGCGGATCGCGGGCTTCGTCAACCGGGAGAACGCGGGCGAGCTCTTCATGCTGGCGGCCGCGCGCGACGACCGGCTGCGCGCGCAGGGCCGCGAGGTGGCGCTCGGCGCGCGGCGGACCGGCTGAGGCGGGCGCGCGTTGACCGTGCGGCTGCGCTTCCTGACCTATCGCGAGCTGCTCGCGGGGCGGCGGCGCGCGGCGCGGGCCGCGGCGCGGGGGCGGGCCGGCGCGGCCGATCTCCTCGCGCGGATCGAGGCGGAACTCGACGGGCGCCGGGCGCGCCGCTTCGCGCAGGCCCGCGGGGCATGGGCGCCGGCGGGCCTCTGGCAGCGCGCCGCGGGCGGCGGCGACGTCACTTGAGGGCGCGCCGGAGCCGGTTGCTGAGCCCGTCGACCAGCGTCACCGCGACGAGGATGACGATCAGGAGCGCCCCCACCTGCGGATAGTCGAGGAGCCGGAGCGCGCCCACCAGCTCGGTGCCGATGCCGCCCGCGCCGACCATGCCCATGACGGTCGAGGCGCGGAAGTTGTACTCCCAGCGATACATCGCGACGTCGGAGAACTGCGGGTAGACCTGCGGCAGCACCGCGTGGGTGATCACCTGCATGTCGGAGGCGCCGGTCGCCTGCGCCGCCTCGATGGGCGCGGGGTGGGCGTGCTCGATCGCCTCGGCGAAGAACTTGCCCACCATCCCGACCGAATGGAGCCCGAGCGCCAGCACGCCCGGCAGCATGCCGAAGCCGACCGCCGCGACGAAGACGATGCCCATGATGAGCTCGGGGATCGCGCGCAGCGTGTTGAGGACGAGCCGCGCGACCTGGTAGGTCACCCCGCCCGGCGTGGTGTTGGTCGCGGCGAGAAAGGCCAGCGGCAGCGAGATCGCGATGGCCAGCGCGGTGCCCGCGACCGACATCGCCACGGTCTCGATCAGCGGCTCGATCCAGTTCTCCCAGCGCGAGAAGTCGGGCGGCACCATCTCGCCGAGGATCACCCCGATCGCCGGCAGTCCCTCGCCGAGGCGCCGGCCGTTGAGCATCTCGGTCACCCAGAGGCAGAGGAGCACGGCGGCGATCACGCCGGCGATCTGCGCGACCCGCTTCCAGCGGCGCGCGCGGTCGCTGCCCAGCACCTCGGCCACCGCGGTGTCCGGCTGGCGGATGTCCTCGATGGTCGTCATCGTCTCTCCCTCCCGCACGCGGCGGGGCGCCGGCGCCCGGCGCCCCGCGTCTCGGATCAGCTCGCGACGTTGGCGCGGATCGCGCGGATGATGTCGTAGTCCTTGTCCGACATGTCGCGGAAGCCGTCGGCCTTGAACGGCCCGAGGACCGCATCGCCCTCCTCGGTGCCCGGCTCGAGCGCGTAGAAGGCGTCGCGGATCGCCTGCTTGAGCTCGGCGGCGAGGTCGGTGCGCATCACCCACGGATACTGCGGGATCGGGTCGGAATAGCCGATCACGACGACCTCGTCCTCGGCGATCATGCCCCGCTCGAGAAGGCTCTCGAAGATCGGGCGCGACAGGCCGCCGGCCTGCGCGTTGCCGCGGGCGACGTTGACCGCGACCGCGTCGTGCGCGCCGAGATAGTTGGAGGTGTAGTCCTCGTCGGGCATCACGCCCTTCTGCATCAGCGTGTATTTCGGCGCGAAATGGCTCGAGGTCGAGGCCTGGTCGCCGAACGCCATGTCGATGCCCGAACCCTTGATGTCCTCGATCTTGGTGATGCCGGCCTCCGGGTTGGCGATCAGCACCGACTGGTAGGTGGTGGCGCCGTCGCGCACGCGCGCGGCGAAGGGCTCGATGTCGAGATCGCCGCCCTGCATCCGGTCCTTGGCGATCGTGTAGGAGGCCGGGCCGAAATAGGCGAGGTCGATCCGGCCGAAGCGCACGGCCTCGATCATCGAGGAGTAGTCGGTGGTGACGATCAGCTCGATGTCCTTCTCGAGCACGCGCTCGAGATAGGCCTCGAGCGGCTTGTTGTCCTGGATCACCGTGGCGGCGTTCTCGTCGGGCAGCAGCGCGACGCGAAGGGTGTCCGGGTTGTAGTCCTCGGCCGCGGCGACGGTCGCGAGGGCGAGGGCGGCGGCGCCCGCGAGGCTCTGCAAGACGGTTCGGCGGTTCATCTCTGGGTCTCCCCGTTGCTTCGGTTGCGGTCGTCTCGGCTGGGGCCGGCGCGCGGCGGGCGCGCGCGTCAGGCGTCGTAGATCGCCGCGAGGGCGGCGTCGTCGAGCTTGGCCGGCGCGTCGTCGAAGACCACCCGGCCGGCCGACAGCCCGATGATGCGGTCGGCGAACTCGCGCGCGTATTCGAGCTGGTGCAGGCTGATCACCACGGGGATGCGGTCCTGCTTGCAGATCTCGGCCAGCAGCGTCAGCACCCGGCGCGAGGCGGCGGGGTCGAGCGAGGCCACGGGCTCGTCGGCGAGGATCATCGCCGGCTCCTGCGCCAGCGCCCGCGCGATGCCGACGCGCTGCTGCTGCCCGCCCGAGAGCATGTCGCAGCGCGTGAGCGCCTTCTCGAAGAGCCCGACGCGATCGAGGCAGGCGAGCGCGAGCCGGCGCTCGGCCTCGGAGAAGGGCAGCAGGGTGCGCCAGAAGCCGTGGCGGCCGAGGCGACCCGTCAGCACGTTGGCGAGCGCCGAGAGCCGGCCGATCAGCTGGTGCTGCTGGAAGATCATCGCCGTGTCGCGGCGGTGCCGGCGGGTCGCGTCCTTGGCCGCGATGTCGCCCGTCAGCCGCGAGACGACGCGGCCCGCGGTCGGGCGCACGAGGCCGTTGAGCGTGCGCAGCAGCGACGACTTGCCGGCGCCCGAGGGGCCGAGCAGCACCGTCACCATGTCGTCGGCGAAGCCGGCGCTGATCGGGTGCAGGGCCACGGTGCCGTTGGGATAGACGACCTGCACGCCCTCGAGGCTGAGGATCGGACCGTCCGCGCCGTCGCCCCGCTTCCTGTCGAAGGCCATGGTGTGCTCCCTGCCGATGCGCGCGGGATAGGTCATTCTGTCTCGGCATTCAAATGACGTTTCGATTACATATTGAAATCGACCGGGGCCCGTGCGATGGCGACGCCAAAAGGGGAGGAGGGACGTCGGAATGAGCCCGCGCATCGTGGTGGCGCAGCCGATCGAGGCGGAGATCGTCGCGGATCTGGCGCGCATGGGCCCCGTGCACATGCACGAAGGGCCGGAGCCGCTGTCGCCGGAGGCGCTGGCCGGGCTGTGCGCCCGGGCCGAGGCGCTGATGGCCTTCATGACCGAGCGCGTCGACGCCGCGCTGCTCGCGCGCGCCCCCCGGCTGCGGATCGTCGCCGGCGCCTTCAAGGGCTTCGACAACGTCGATCTCCCGGCCTGCGCCGCGCGCGGCGTCACCGTCACGATCTGCCGCGATCTCCTCACCGAGCCGACGGCCGAGCTCGCCCTCGGCCTCGCCATCGCGCTCCTGCGCAACCTCCGGGCAGGCGACGCGCGGGTCCGCTCGGGGCGCTTCGCCGGCTGGCGCCCGGTGCTCTACGGCGGCTCGCTCAACGGCGCGACGGTGGGGGTTCTCGGCGCGGGCGCGGTGGGCCGCGCGATCCTGCGGCTCCTGACCGGTTTCGACTGCCGGCTCCTCTGCCACGACCCCGTCCTCTCCGGCGGCCCGCATGGCATCGGCCGGGCCGAGGCCGTCTCGCTCGCGGAGCTGCGCGGGCGGTCCGACGTGCTCTTCCTCGCGATCCCGCTCACCCCGGCGACGCAGGGCCTCGTCGGGCGCGATTTCCTCGCGGCGATGAAGGCCGGCGCCTGCCTGGTCAATCCCGCGCGCGGCTCGGTGGTCGACGAGGACGCCGTCGCCGAGGCCCTGGAGGCGGGCCGCCTCGCGGGCTACGCCGCGGACGTCTTCGCCTGCGAGGACTGGGCGCGCCCCGACCGGCCGGCCGCGGTCCCGGAGCGGCTGCTGCGCTCCGACCGGACCGTGCTCACCCCGCATCTCGGATCGGCGGTGGTCGAGGTGCGCCGGGCGATCGCGCGCGAGGCGGCGGACGCGATCCTCGCGGCCCTCGACGGCCGGACGCCCGCGGGCGCGATCGCCGGCCCCCTCGCCCCGGAGGCGCGGGCATGCTGAACCTCGCCTTCGTGCGCAGCTTCGTCGCGCTGGCCGAAACCGGCTCGTTTCGCGCGGCCGCCGAGCGGCTCGACCTCGCGCAGCCGACGATCTCGCAGCACCTCCGCAAGCTCGAGGCCGCCGTGGGGGCGCCGCTGATCGAGCGCAGCCACGCCCGCAGCCGGCCGACGCGGCAGGGCCTGCTCGCGCTTCCGGTGGCGCGAAGCCTGCTCGAGACCGCCGACCGGATGCGCGCCGTGCTCGCCGAGAGCTCGGTGCTGATCGGCGCGAGCGGCAACATCGCGGGCTACTACCTGCCGCGGGCGCTCGCGCGCTTCGCGGCCGAGGCGGGGGGCCTGCCCGACTGGCGGATCGTCCAGGCGCCCAACCCCGACCTCGCGGCGCGGCTCGAGGCCGGCGAGATCGACCTCGCCGTCACCGAGTGGCCGATCGCGGCGCCGGGGATCGTCGCCACGCCCTGGCAGAGCGACGAGCTTCTGGTGATCGTGGCGCCCGATCACCCGCTCGCGGGGCGCGGCGAGATCGCCGAGGCCGAGTTCCTCGCCCTGCCGCTGATCGGCGGCGAGCGCGGCAGCGGCACCGCGACGCTCCTGCGCGCCGAGTTCGGCGCGGCGGCGGAGCGGCTGCGCGCGGCGCCGAGCGTCGGCTCGACCGAGGCGGTGAAGCAGGCGGTGATGGCGGGCCTCGGCGCCTCGCTCGTGCTCTCGGCCGCCGTCGCCGCCGAGATCGCGTCGGGCCGGCTCGTCGGGCTGCGGATCGCCGGGCGGCGCCTCGCCAAGACCTTCCATCTCTGCCACCCGGGCGGGCTGCCCGAGACCGCGTGGTCGGTGCGCCTCAGCCGGTTCCTCGCGGGAACCGGCGCTCAGCCCGGCGGCGGCGGCAGCCAGCCGCCGGTGCGCACCGATCCGGCGAGATAGGGCTCGGCCGCCTCGATCACGGCGCGGGCCGCCCGGCGGCCCATCTCGCGCGCCGCGAGGTCGCCGTCGAGGAAGTGGATGCCGCCGTAGCGCCGGCTCGCGCCCGCCTCGTCGGCCGCCTCCGTGAAGGTCTCCCAGCGCAGCACGACCGGCTCGGCCGGCACCACGCCCGGCTCGAAGCGCGAGCTTCCGGGCTCGAAGCGCACCGCCGCGCCGAACCGGTCGCTGCCGGTGAAGCTCCGCAGCACCTCGGCGCCCGCGGCGCTGAAGCTCGAATGCCCCGAGGGGTATTCCGGGAAGGGCGGCGAGGGGTCGAGATCGGGCGTCTGGTAGCTGAGGAAGCGCGTCGCGAGGATCTCGCGCGTGCCGAGGCCGGGCCCGCCCCAGGCGCGGATCACCTGGCCCGCCTCGCCGGTCAGCTCGTCGGTCCCCGGCCGGCCGATCAGCCCGAGACGTCCGAGCTCGCGCACCACCCGCACGGGCCGGGCGTAGTCGTAGTGATACTTCGCCTCCCAGGTCGCGATGCCGGCGTCGTGCAGCGCCGTCGCCATCAGGAAGAAGAGCTTGGCGTCGGTGTCGATGTCGTGGTCGTCGCGCGCCGAGACGTATTGCGCGAAGGTCATCCAGGTGCCGGGCGGGAAGGCCGTGTCGGTCGCGTCCTCCCAGAACTCCGCCATCAGCTTCTGCTCGTCGGTGAGCCCGGCGCTCCACCGCACCACCTCCTCGGCCTGCGCCACGAAGGCGGGGTTGATCACCGGGCCGACGAGCTCGGGCGTGATCTCGAGCCGGGTGCCGTCCTCGAGGACGATGCGGCGCGTGGCGGGGTCGAGCCGCCCCTCGACGCCGGGCGCGAGCAGCGGCGCGGGCGGCGGCGGGCGGAACCGGTCGCCGCGCGCCAGGGCGAAGCCCTCCACCTGTCCCCAGTGCGGCATGTAGTAGTCCTGATCGGGCTCGGTCGTCTCGGGGTCGATCGGCGTGTTCTCGGGCGTCCAGCGGGCGATGTCGCGCATCTCGAGCGGGCTGGCGTTGACCGGGACATAGCCGGTGGTGTCGTCGAAGTCGTCGTCCCAGTTCGAGCCGTCGTCCCGCCATTCGCTGCCGGCGATCGCCGCCGCCACGCGCCCGAGCCCCGCCGCCGTGCCCTCGAGCGATTGCGGCTCGGGGTCGTAGCCGAGCGTCTCCAGCACCTCGACGAAGCGCTCCCGGTCCTCGGGGAACATCTTGGAGAGCACCGCGAACGCCGCCTGGCTCATCGCCTCGCGCTTGAAGGCGTCGGTGTTCGCCTCGGGCGGGCGTTGCAGCGCGTTGCCGAGGGTCACGCCCACGGCGACCGGATCGACCGACGCCCAGGTGTCGTAGAGCACGGTGTGCAGGATGGCGAGCGCGCGGGCGGAGATCACCGGCCCGGGCTGCGCGCGCGCGATGGCGTCCTGCGCCACCCGGTCCCAGAGCGCGGAGACCGTGGGGCTCGGATCGTCCACCGTGACACGCTGCGAGTCGGGATCGACCATGATCGCCACGGCCCGCCCGCCGGACGGCGCGTCGGGCAGCGCCGCCGTCGGCAGGGTCTCGGTCGCGCAGCCCCCGAGAAGCGCGGCGAGCGCGAGCGCCGCTCCGAGCGGCGCGCGGCGGCGATGGGGCATCGGGTCCTCCCTCGATCCGGCGCCGCGCGGCCCGCGCCGGGGGGCACGCGCGCGCGGCGTCATCTTCTAGCACGGAGCGCGGCGCTCTCCAGACCGCGATTGGCGCGGCCGTCGCAGCCGGCTGCGCCCGCCGCAGCGTCATCGAACCGACACGGTTTCGTCGGCCCCCTGTGATCCGGCGCTGATAGCGACGCGGGTGGAGGGCCCGGAATGCAGGCGATCTCGTGCAACGGCGTCACCAAGACTTTCGCGAGCGGCCGGCGCGCGCTCGACGGTCTGTCGCTCGAGATCGCGCCGGGCGAGATGGTGGCGCTGATCGGCGCCTCGGGCTCGGGCAAGTCGACGCTGATCCGCCACATCGCCGGGCTGTTGCGCGCCGACCGCGGCGCGGCGGGCGGGCGCATCGCGGTGCTCGGCCGCCGCGTGCAGGAGGGCGGCCGCCTCGGCTCCGACATCCGGGCGACCCGGGCCCGCGTGGGCGTGATCTTCCAGCAGTTCAACCTCGTGCCCCGGCTCTCGGTGCTGAAGAACGTGCTCGCCGGCACGCTCGGCCGGGTGCCGTTCCTGCGCGGGGCGCTGATGCTCTTCACGACCTCCGAGAAGCGCGAGGCGATGCGCGCGCTCGCCCGCGTCGGCATCGCCGAGACCGCGCTCCAGCGCGCCCAGACGCTCTCGGGCGGCCAGCAGCAGCGCGCCGCGATCGCCCGCGCGATGGTGCAGGGCGCGGAGGTGATCCTCGCCGACGAGCCGATCGCCTCGCTCGACCCCGCCTCGGCCAAGCGCGTGATGGAGGCGCTCGCCGCGCTCAACGCCGAGGACGGGATCACCGTGCTCGTCTCTCTCCACCAGGTCGAGTACGCGCGGCGCTATTGCCCCCGCACCATCGCGATGCGCGACGGGCGGATCGTGTTCGACGGGCCGAGCCGCGAGCTGACGCTGCCCTTCCTCCGCGAGATCTACGGCGAGGCGAGCGACGAGCTCGTCCTGCCGGAGGCGGCCGACCCCGCGCCCGGCGCGCTCCGGGCCGTCGGCGCCTGACCCGCCCACCCCACGCCGCACGAGACGCAACAGAGAGGAGACTGCCATGAAGACGATCCTGAAGAGCCTGACCGGCGTCGCGCTCGCCGCCGCCGTCGCCGCCCCCGCCCTCGCGCAGGAGGACGAGACCCGCGTCATCAACTGGGGCCTCCTCGCCGTCGAGAGCCAGGACAACCTGATGAAGCGCTGGGGCCCGCTGCTCGAGGCGATGAGCCAGAAGATGGGCGTCGAGATCAAGCCGTTCTTCGCCACCGACTACACCGGCATGATCGAGGCGATGCGCTTCGACAAGGTCGACGTCGTGCTCGCCGGCAACAAGTCGGGCATGACCGCGGTCGACCGCGCCGGCGCCGAGGTCTTCGCGCAGGAAGTCGAGGACGACGGCACGCCGGAGGGCGCGCCGGGCTACTACTCGATCCTCGTCACCCAGGCCGACAACGACGCGATCAACAGCCTCGAGGACGTGCTCGCCACCTGCTCGGAGCAGTCGCTCGACTTCGGCATCGGCGACCCGCAGTCGACCTCGGGCTTCCTCGTGCCGACGACCTTCGTCTTCGCGGCCAACGAGATCTCGCCGCGGGAGTGCTTCTCGACCGTGCGCAACGCGAGCCACGAGGCCAACCTCCTCTCGGTCGCCAACGGACAGGTCGACGTCGCCACCGCCAACACGGTCGCGATGTACCAGCGCCTCGAGGCCAACAACCCGGAGGCCTTCGCCAAGGTCAAGGAGATCTGGCGCTCGCCGCTGATCGCCGGCGACCCGATGCTGTGGCGCGGCAATCTCGACGAGGACCTGAAGGCGAAGATCTACTACACGGTGATCTCCTTCGGCCGCATGGGCACCCCCGAGCAGGTCCGCGCCGAGCGCGAGATCCTGAAGCAGGGCGGCTTCCGCGTCTTCGCGCCGTCCTCCAACCTGCAGCTCCTGCCCTTCCGCGAGATGGAGGCGAACAAGGAGATCCTGCAGATGGAGACCGACGAGACGATGACCGAGGAGGAGAAGGCCGCGCGCACCGAGGAGCTCAAGGCCGAGATCCAGCGCGTGCGGGCGCTGGCCGCGGAGCTGCCGAAGCTCTGATCGGTCGCCTCCGAGCCCGGCGCCGCGCCCCGCGCGCGGCGCCCGTCGCCGCGAGGGCGCCCGGCCGTATCCCCGGCAGCGCGTCATCTCACCCGGAGAGCCTGCCCGTGCGCCCGACCATCGCCCTCGCCGCTCTTCTCGTTCTCGCCCCGCTGCCCGACGCGGCGGTCGGGCGCGAGCACCCGACCGAGCCGGTGCCGGCGCCGACCGTCGCGGAGGTCCCGGCCGGGGTCGCGCTCGATCCCGACGGGACGCTGCTTTCGGCGAGTGGCCCGCAGGAGGGCGGGGGCGCCGCCCCCCTGGTCGCGCCCGACGACGCGTGCCTCGGGCGGATCGACCTGGCCGGCACGCGCTTCCCTGACGGCGGGGCCCCGCTGCGCCCGGGGCTCGTTCTCGTGGCGGAGTTTCGCGCCGGCCGGATCTCTTCCGTCGGTCTCGACCGGCGCTCCGCCCCGGTCCGGCTTCACGCCATCGCGGTCGCGGCCGACGGCACGGTCTCCGGCACCGCCCGCATCTTCGACAGCGTCGTAAAGATCGAGACCGGCGGCGCCGTCACTGCCGTCGCCACCGCCGAGGCCGGCGTCACCGGCAGCACCGTGGCCGCGTTCCGCCGCATGGCCGAGAACCCCGAGAACCTCAAGGTTATCGGCCGCGGCGGTGTCGTCCAGCCGCCCGCGGACCGTCCGGCCGGCGCAGCCTGAACCGACCGGGCCGGGGAGGAGAGCCGAGCATGTCCACGACCGCCGAGCCGGGGCGCGCCGCTCCCGAGATCCAGATCGCGGTGCCGCAGCCCGACTTCTCGCGCCGGCTCTATGGCTGGATCATCTGGGGCGGGTTCGCGGCGATGCTCGTCTGGAGCTTCCTGCCGGCCGAGATGCACCGCCTGCCCGAGCTCGTCACCGGCGCCGGCAACATGGCCGAGATGATGGGCGACTTCGCGGAGCCCTCGTTCCGCTACTGGCGCGACTGGACCGGGCTGATGCTCGAGACCGTGCAGATGGCGATCTGGGGAAGCCTGCTCGCCGTCGTCCTCGCCGTGCCGTTCGGGCTCCTCTCCTCGGCCAACGTGGTGCCGGCCTGGGTGTGGTTCCCGATGCGCCGGCTGATGGACGCGCTGCGCGCCATCAACGAGCTGGTCTTCGCGCTGATCTTCGTCTCCGCGGTCGGCCTCGGGCCGCTCGCGGGCGTGCTCGCGCTCGTCGTCCACACCACCGGCGTGCTCGCCAAGCTCTTCTCCGAGGCCGTGGAGGCGATCGACCCGCGCCCCGTGGAGGGCATCCGCGCGACCGGGGCGACGGTCGTCCACGAGATCGTCTTCGGCATCATCCCGCAGGTGATGCCGCTCTGGATCTCGACCGCGCTCTACCGCTTCGAGTCGAACATCCGGAGCGCCACCGTGCTCGGCTTCGTCGGCGCGGGCGGGATCGGGATCGCGCTCTACGACACCATGCGCAGCTTCGATTTCGGCGCGGTCTCGGGGATCATGCTGGTGATCATCCTCGTCGTGTCGCTCTTCGACATCCTCTCGCAGCTGCTGCGACGGGTCGTGATCGACGGCGAGGACCACGGCGCGCTGGTGGCCTATCTGGCCGGCCTCGCCGCGCTCTTCCTGTTCCTCGAGCTCGCCCTCGCGCGGGTGATCGACGTCGACGCGTGGCTTCGGGCGCTCTGACGGGGCTCAGCCGCCGCGGCGGTCCGCGAGGATCATCTCCGACGCCTTCTCGCCGATCATGATCGTCGGCGCGTTGGTGTTGCCGCTGACGATGCGCGGCATCACCGAGGCGTCGGCGACGCGGAGGCCCGGCACGCCGTGGACGCGGAGCCGCGGGTCGACCACGGCCATGGGGTCGGTCCCCATCTTCGCCGTGCCGACCGGGTGATAGATCGTCTGGCTGATCGCGCGCGCCGCGTCGAGAAGCTCCGCCTCGCTCCGTGCCTCGGGGCCCGGCCGCACCTCGCGCACCACGTAGCGGCCGAAGGCGCGGGTCGAGGCCAGCCGCCGCGCCATCCGGATGGCGTCGACGGCGACCGCCTGGTCCGTGACGGTCGAGAGATAGCCCGGATGGATCTCCGGATAGACCGCCGCGTCCGGCGAGACCGCGACGATCCGCCCGCGGCTCTCGGGCCGGAGCTGGCAGACCGAGGCGGTGATGCCGGGGAAGGGATGCATCTCGATCCCCGGTTTCTCGGCCGAGAGCGGCTGGAAGTGGAACTGGATGTCCGGTGCCTCGAGCCCCTCGCGCGACCGGCAGAAGACGCAGACCTGGCTCGCGCCCATCGACATCGGCCCGCGCCGGCGGAAGACGTAGTCCGCGCCGATCAGCGTGCGCCGCCAGAGCGAGTTGATCTCCTGGTTGAGGGTCGGCACCGTCACCTCGTAGACGAGGCGGATCTGCAGATGGTCCTGCAGGTTCTCTCCGACGCCCGGAAGATCGGCGCGCACCGGCACCCCGAGGGATTGCAGCAGCGCGCCCGGGCCGATGCCCGACACCTGCAGAAGCTGCGGCGAGCCGATGGCGCCGGCCGAGAGGATCACCTCGCCGCCCGCGCGCAGGCGCGCCTCGCGCATCGCGCCGTGCTGCCGATAGGTCAGCCCCGCGACCCGGGCGCCCTCGAAGACGAGGCGCCCGGCCAGGGCCCCGGTCGCGATCTCGAGATTGCGGCGGTGTCGCACGGGCCGCAGAAACGCCTTGGCGGACGAGCAGCGGAGCCCGTTCCGGGCCGTGAGCTGGAAATAGCCCGCGCCCTCCTGCCGCGCGCCGTTGAAGTCGTCGGTGCGCGGGATGCCGAGCTCCTCGGCCGCCGCGATGAACGCCTCGCAGATGTCGCGCCGCGCCCGCATGCCGGTGACCGCGAGCTCGCCCCCCGTCCCGTGCCAGTGGCTCTCGCCGAGGTCGTTGTCCTCGGAGCGGCGGAAATGGGGGAGCACGTCGTCCCACCCCCAGCCCTCGCAGCCCATCTGGCGCCAGCCGTCGTAGTCGGCCGGCTGGCCGCGGATGTAGAGAAGCCCGTTGATCGAGGAGGAGCCGCCGAGCGTCTTGCCGCGCGGCCAGTCGAGGGAGCGGCCGTTGAGCCCCGGGTCCGGCTCGGTGCGGTAGCGCCAGTCGGTCGCCGGGTTGTGGAGCGTCTTGAAGTAGCCGACCGGCACGTGGATCCACGGATTGGTGTCGCGCCCGCCCGCCTCGAGCAGCAGCACCCGCAGCGAGGGGTCGGCCGAGAGCCGGTTGGCCAGCACGCAGCCCGCCGAGCCGGCGCCGACGATCACGTAGTCGTACCCCTCGGTCATCGGCCGGCCCCCAGCGTCCCGCTCGCGATGGTGCCGAGGGCGGTGACCGAGATGACCGCCAGCGCCATGCCGCGGTGGCCGCGACCGCCCGCGCGGGCGAAGGCGAGACTGCCGGCCACCGTCGCGGCGAGGCAGAGGGGCGCGGCGAGCGCGCCGACGACGAGCACCTGCCGGTCGATCAGCCCGTAGGCCGCGAAGGTGACGATCGACACCGTCAGCATCGCCGACATCACGATGGCGATGTTGGCGCGGGCCGTCACCGGCGGATCGCCGCGCGCGAGCAGCGCCGCGACGATCGGCGGGCCGCCCACGCCCGTCGCCCCCTGGATCAGCCCGCCGGCCGCCCCTGCGGCGAGCGCGCCGCGGTGTCCGCGGAAGACCGTCAGCCGCTCCCGCCCCGCGATCAGCCCGACCATGGCGAGCACCATCACGGAGATCACGAGGCGCATCACCTCGGGATCGGCGACGGCGAGCGCCAGCGCGCCGATCGGCGTGCCGACGAGAAGCGCGAGGAGCATCGGCGCCACGGTCGCGCGCTCGGCCTTGCCGACGGCGTTGTGCACGAGATGGAGGATCACCGGGATCTCCATGATGGCGTGCATCGCGACCGCCGCCTTCGGCCCGAAGACGAGGGCGAGCACCGGGATGATCGCCAGCGCCGAGCCGAAGCCGGTGAAGCCGCGCAGGAAGCCGCCCGCCGCGACGGCGAGGGCCGCGAGCAGCAGCCAGCCGTCGAGCACGATCGGCACGTCGAGGACCGTCACCGCCTCGGGCCAGGGCGCGCTCACGGGGCCACCCGCGCGAAGAAGGCGACGACCCGCGCGGCGGCCGCCTCCGCCGCCTCCCAGAAGACGAAATGGCCGACCCCCTCGGCGATCTCGACCTCGAGATCGGCGAAATAGTCCTCCATCCCCTCGGTCCAGGCCGCGCGCAGCACCGGGTCGCGCGCGCCCCACCAGACGCGCGTCGGCTGGCGGATCGGCTCCCGCGGCAGCGGGCCCTCGGCGATCTGGCGGAGGCGCGCGGCGGCGTTGGCGCGGTACCAGGCGAAGCCGCCCGCCAGCGCGCCCGGCGCGAGATGCGCGTCGACCCACGCCTCGAGCACCTCGTCGAAGGCGGCGGGGTCGGCCGACCAGTGGCGGAGGAAATGGCCGATATAGAGCCGGCAGGTCTCCCGGCTGTGGCCGACCAGCTCGACCGCCCATGGCTGCTGGTTGAAGCTCTGGTACCAGATCTCGGCGACATGGCCGTCCTCGACCCAGCGCCGCCCGATCCCCGGATAGGGGCAGTTGCCGAAGAAGAGCCCGCGCACCCGCTCCGGCGCGGCAAGAGCGAGGCCCTGCGCGACATGGGCGCCCACGTCGTGCGCGACGACGCCCGCGCGCGCCACGCCGAGCGCGTCGAGGATCGCGATCTGGTCCTCGACATGGATCTCGAGCGCCGCGGCCGGCCCGGCGGGGGCGCTCTGCCCGAAGCCGCGCAGGTCGGGCACGATCAGCCGGTGGTGCGGCGCGAGATGGGGCATGGCGCGCAGCCAGCCCGCCCAGAATTCCGGCCAGCCGTGCAGCAGGAGGAGCGGCGGCGCCTCGCGGGTGCCGGCCTCGACGACGTGGAGCGCGCCCGAGCGCGTCTCGATCCGGCGCGCGCGCGCGCCCTCGGGCAGCTTCACGCGCCCGCTCCGAGCGTCGCCTCGGCCCACGCCGCGAGCGCGAGGAGGCGCGCGTCCTCGCGCGGCCGGGCGACGAGCTGCAGCCCGAGCGGCAGGCCCGAGGGGCCGCGCCCGACGGGGATCGTGATCGAGGGCAGCCCGAGCGCCGTGAAGCCGCGGCTCATGTCCGGGCTGCCGGTTCCGGCCTCGGCCGGCGGGGCCTCGCCCATCGCGGCGGGGCTCGCCAGCACCGCGGCCGGCCCGAAGAGCGGCTCGGGATCGGCGGCGCAGGCCGCGACGAGCGCCCGGTCGGTCGCGCGGGCCGCTTCGGGCTGGGCACGGCCGGCCGCGATCACCTCGCGGAGCTCGGGGCTGAGGCGCTCCCAGCCCGTGCGCGCCTCGTGCGCGAGGTCGCGCGCCGCCTCGGCCGCCATCATCCGGGTCTGCGCCGCGGTCAGCCCGTCGAAGGGCGCGGGCGGGGGGCGCGACGCGACCTCCGCCCCGGCCTCGACGAGCCGGGCGAGGGCGGCCTCGACGGCGGCGATCGCCGGGGGTTCGGCGGCCGCCCATTCCGCGCCCTGCCAGCGGGCGATCGGGGCGGGCGCGGGCGGGCCGGCCCAGTCCGCCGCGGCGAGCGCGCCGGCGAGCCGCGCCGCGTCGGCGACCGTCCGCGCCATCACGCCCACCGTGTCGAAGGACCCGGCCAGCGCCTTGACGCCGGCGGTCGAGATCAGCCCGCGCGTCGGCTTGAACCCAACGACCCCGCAGAAGGCGGCCGGCCGGATGACCGAGGCGGCGGTCTGCGTGCCGAGCGCGAGCGGCACCATCCGGTCGGCCACCGCGGCCGCCGATCCCTGCGACGAGCCGCCGGGCGTGCGCGCGAGGTCGCGGGGGTTCCGGGTCGGCCCCGGGCGCCAATAGGCGAACTCGGTCGAGACGGTCTTGCCGAGGACGACCGCGCCGGCCTCGCGGAGCCGCGCCACCGCCGCCGCGTCGGCGATCGGGCGGTGGCCGGCATAGATCTCCGAGCCGTAGGTCGTCGGCAGGTCGGCCGTGTCGAACACGTCCTTGACCGCGACCGGCAGGCCCCAGAGCGGCCCGCGCTCGGCCTCGGGGATCGCCTCCACGCGGGCGAGCTCGGCCTCGATCGCCGCGTCGTCGAGCGCGGCCCAGGCGCGGATCTCGGGCTCGCGCTCGCCGATCCGCGCCCGGCAGGCCGCGACGAGCGCGCGCGGCGTCAGGCGGCCGTCCGAGAGCATGGCGCGCGCGGCGCCGGCCGGCAGGGCGTTGGGCGGCAGCTCAGACAAGGGTGCGTCCTCCGTCGACCGGGATCGTCTGCCCGGTGATATACCGCCCGCCCGGCCCGAGCAGCATCACGAGCGGCGCGACCAGATCGTCCACCGTGCAGAACCGGCCCATCGGGATCTCGGCCAGCGCGCGCTCGCGGAACCGCGGATTGGCCAGGTGGCCGGCGGCCATCCCCTCCTCGAGCATCGCGGGCGCGAGCGCGTTGACGCGGATGCCCTCGGACGCCCATTCCCGCGCGAGCACCCGCACGAGCTGCGCGAGCCCCGCCTTCGAGGCGGCGTAGGCGGCATAGCCGGGGTTGGCGACGAGGCTCGAGACCGAGGCGAGGTGCACCTGCGCCGCGCCCGCCGCCATCGCCCGGCGCGCCGCCACCCCGAGGAGGAAGGCCCCGGTCAGGTTCACGGCGACACAGCGGCGGAACTCGTCGGGGGCGAGGCGCTCGGCCTTCGCGATCGGCAGGACGCCGGCCGCGTTGACGAGCGCGTCGAGCCCGCCGAGCGCCTCGGCCGCGGCCTCGACGAAGGCCGCGACCGATCCGTCGTCCGCGAGGTCGAGCACGCCCGGATGCGCCGCGTCCGGATGCGCCGCCCCGAGCGCGGCGCCGTCGAGATCGCCGACCGCGAGCCGCGCCCCCCGCGCGGCGAGCGCCCGCGCGAGCCCCGCGCCGATCGCCCCGGTCGCGCCCGCCACGGCCACCCGGAGGCCCGGCAGCGCGAAGAGCGGATCGGCCGGCGCGCTCATCGGCGCGGCCGGAAGGGTTCGGGACTGCGACAAAGTTGACAGGGCGGCACCTTCATACTGATAGTCTCTGCATCAAACATGCCTGCGCTGTCCACCAAGGCGACGAATGGGAAGGGCCGGGGCCCCGGCCGAGCAAGATCCGATCGCGGGCGCACCACAATCAACGACAGGGAGATGCCGACATGACCACCCTCAAGACGCTGACACGGACGGCGGGGATGGCCGCGCTCGCGGCGGCGACCGTTCTCGGCGCCGCCGGGACCACCCGGGCGCAGGACGCGATCTCGGTGCTGCTCTGCCCGTTCGGCTGCGGGCCGATCGCCGGCGACACCATCCTGATGAACCAGATGATCAAGGAGGGCGCGCCCGTCATGCTCCTGCCCCAGGAGACGCCGGGCTACATGTACAACGTGCGCGAGATGGGCCAGAACGAGTCCAAGTGGGCGCACACCGTCTTCGCCACCGAGGACACGCTGATCCAGGTCGCCTATGCCGGCGGCACGCCCGAGATGGAGGAGTTCCTCCCCGAGCCGGTGCAGATCCCGTGGAAGCTGCTCTACGGCGAGGCGTGGTGGGGCCAGGGCAAGTTCCTCGTCACCTTCGACTGCTCGCTCGAGTCGATGGCCGATCTCGAGGGCAAGCGGATCTCGCTCGGGCTCCGCGGGCAGTCCGACTGGGGCGTGTTCTCCCGCCTGTTCCTCGAGCACGGCTACGGCATCACGCCCGAGAACGCCGACATCCGCCACATGACCCCCGGCCAGCTCACCCAGCAGCTGATCGACGGCGCGACCGACGCGGCCGTGACCCCGATCGGCACCGAGCCGAGCCTGCAGAACTTCATCATCCCGGGGCCGGTCCGCCAGCTCGAGGCGACAGGCCAGAGGATGTGCTATCTCGGCGTCGAGAAGGAGATCGTCGACAAGCTCAACGAGAAGTTCGGCGCCACCTGGATCCATGTCGAGCTGCCGCCCGGCACCCTGCCGCACCAGGACGAGCCGCTCGGCATCGGCTTCAACAAGGCGTTCAAGGCGGCGCATGAGAGCTTCGACGAGGAGCGCGCCTACAAGCTCGTCAAGGCCGTGGCCGAGATCGGGCCCAAGATGAAGGAGCTGCACGCGCTCTGGCGGATCTGGAGCCCGGAGCTGATGACCTGCGGGCTTTCGGAGGAGAACGCGCATCCGGGCGCGATCCGCGCCTACAAGGAGCTCGGCTGGTGGGATCTCACGGCGAAGTGCGATCCCATGACCTATCCAGAGGTCAACTGACCCCCCGCTCTCGCCTCGACGGGCCGGCGCCGGCGGCGTCGGCCCTCTCCGCTTGCCGCCGTGGGACCGGGAGGCCGTCTCGATGCGCTGGAAGACACTCAGGACCGCCACCGACGTCCCGTTTCTCGCGATCGGCGTGGCGCTCACCGCCTATATCGCCGTCGCCGCCTTCGGCTACGTCTCGAATTCCTCCGAGCACTACTCGGTCTTCATCCTCGCCATCGTGATGATGACCGGGCTTCTGGCGGTCCGGAACCTCTGCGACGAGAAGCTCGGCATCCCCGACCCCGAGACCGGCGACCTGCGCCCGGTGCGCCCGTTCTTCTGGCTGCGCTTCGCCTTCGCCGCCGTCGCCGGCCTGATGGCGACCGTCGCGATGACCTACGTGCTCGTCAACGCCGCCGATCTCGAGGTGAAGCAGCCGTTCTTCGACCAGACCGAGATGGTCTTCGGCTGGATGATGACCGTTTCGATCCTGATGCTGTGCCTCATCCACTGGGGATGGCTGCTGACCGGCGTGATCGTGATCGCCATCGTCTATTTCCATGTCGGGCATCTGATCGAGAACCCGCTGTTCATCACGCCGAAATACAGCCCGGAGTTCATCATGAACTATCTCGGGCTCGGCACCACCCAGGGGTTCTACTATCTCGCGCAGGTGGCGGCCGACTCGATCTACTTCCTGATCATCTACGCCGCGATCCTGCTCGGGGTCGGCATGCTCGACATGGTGCTCGAGGTCGGCAAGGTGACCGGCCGGCGCATGTCCGGCGGCGCCGCGGGCCCCGCCGTGATCGGCTCCGGCATCGTCTCCTCGATCATGGGCCAGGCCGTCTCGAACGTGGTGCTGACCGGGCGCCTCACCATCCCGATGATGAAGAAATACGGCTATTCCGGCTCGATGGCCGGCGCGATCGAGGCCACCGCCTCGACCGCCGGGCAGATCATGCCGCCGATCCTCGGGCTCGCCGCCTTCATCATCGCGAGCTTCCTCAACCGGCCCTATATCGACGTCGCGCTGGCGGCGACGATCCCGGGCCTGCTCTATCTCGTCGGCGTCTCCATCGCGATCGTCGTCTATGCGCGCCGCAACGACCTGCCGCGGCTCGAGGAGACGGTGGATCGCGCGATGATCTGGCGTCTCCTGCCCACCTTCCTCGTCTCCTTCGGCGTGGTGCTGTGGCTCCTGCTCGGCTACCGCTCGCCGGCGATCGCGGGGCTGTGGGGCATCGTGCTGGCGCTCGCCCTCTGCGTCCTGCAGGGGCGGTACCGGCCCTCGCTCCGGAAGCTCTACGAGGCCGTGGAGGAGGGGTTCCTGCTCGTCGCGGTGCTGTCGCTGCTGCTCATCGCGATCGGCCCGCTCGGCCAGGTGATGCTGACCACCAATCTCTCGGGCCGGCTCGGCTCGGTGCTGGTGCAGTACCTGCCGGACAGCCAGATCCTCCTGCTGCTGGGCGCGATGGTGGTCTCGATCGTGCTCGGCATGGGGCTGCCGACACCCGTCGCCTACATCATCGTGGCGCTCGCGCTCGTGCCGTTCATGCAGCAGATCGGGGTGCCGCCGCTGCAGGCGCATTTCTTCGTCTTCTACTTCGCGGTGTTCTCCACGCTGACGCCGCCCGTCGCGGTCTCGGTGCTGGCGGCGGCCAAGCTCGCCGACGCCTCGTTCCTGCGCACGGCGGGCGACAGCCTCAAGATCGCGGCGACGACCTTCATCATCCCCTTCGCCTTCGTCTACTCGCCCGAGCTGATGAGCTTCCCGAATGTCGGGTGGAACGTGCTGCCGGCGCTCCTCGAGGTGCTGATGATCCAGCTCACCGCCTCGGTCGCGGCCTATGGCTATTTCCTGCGCAGCCTGCCCGGCTGGGCGCGCCTCGCCGCGCTGGCGGCGGCGATCGCGGGCTTCCTCGGCATGACCGACCAGGGCAATGCCTGGTTCGGCGCGCAGGTGGCGATCACGCTGGCCATCGCGGCCTGGGCCTGGGCGAGCCGCGAGCGCGGGGTGCGCCCGGCCTGAGGCGGGTCCCGCTCAGTCCGGCCGGAGCCAGAGCAGCGGCTGGTCGTACTCGACCGCCGCGCCGTCCTCGACCGCGAAGGCGATCACCGTGCCGTCGACCGGCGCCTCGACCGCGGTGAAGAGCTTCATCACCTCGACGAGGCACACCGTGGCGCCCCTCGCCACGCGCGCGCCCTCCTCGACGAAGGGCGGGTCCTCGGGCGCCGGCCGGCGATAGACCCGCCCGACCATCGGGCTCGGCACGGCGACCGCGCCCGCCTCGGGTGGCGCGGCCTGGGCGGCCGGCGGACGGCCCGGCGCGGGC
>CAZWDE010000002.1:0-42619 GCA_964632555.1 uncultured Limibaculum sp. | reverse complement strand
GCCGGCCCGGGCGATCGCCATCCGGTGCACCCGCCGCTCGTCGTCCATGGTGTAGAGCGCCATCATCCAGCCCAGATCGGCGGCGCGGATCGCGGCGGCGTCGATCGCGGGATCCACCAGCGCCGCCTGCGCGTGCGCCTCGGCCGCGACGACGTCGCTCGCCGCCGAGAGATCGGCCGCCGCCCGAAGGCCCCGCCGCCCCACCTCGCCGACCGGCCCCGCCCTTTCCGCATGACCCGCCTCGGCGCGCTCGGCCTCCTCGAGAACCGCGCGGAAGGCGGCCCCGGCCTCGCCCGCCGCCCTCTCGAGAAGCGCGGAGAGATCGACGAGCTGCAACGCGATCACGGTCGCCGCCGCCGCCCGCTGGTCGGCCGACAGCACGGGCCAACGCTCCACCGCCGCGCCGATATGCGCGATCCGCTGGTCGAACACGTCGCGGTGCTGCGCGCAGGCCACCAGCCGGCCGATCGGCCGCCGCAGACGCGCGGCCAGCCCGCCGTCGATCCGCGGCAGGCTGTGCGTGGCCTCGGCCAGCGTCTCGAAGGCCCCGCGGGTCCGGCGGGTCAGCGACTCGAAGGGCGACGGCCGGCGCCGCGCGCTCCGCTCCTTCTCGGTCGGTCCCAGCATGCGATCCCCCTGCCAAGCCCGGGCCAAACCGGCGGCCGGCCCGCGCCGGCCCCCCGGCGCACGCCCAGTTAGCCGCGCCTTTACAAAGATATTGTTATCTCGCCCGCGAGCGCCGCCGAACCGCGAGAGAGGAGCCGAGGATGCCGGACACCGAGCCCGCCGCCCAGCCGCCCGCCGAGGTGGAGGTCGCCTTTCCCGCCGCCCTCGGGCTGCCGGAGGCGCGCGAGGCGGCCGCGCGGCTGCAGGAGGCGCTGGCCGCGGCCCAGGCCGGCGGCGCGGCGCTCGCGATCGAGATCCACGAGGGGCCGGCCCATCCCGCGGCGCTGCAGCTCCTCGTCGCCGCCGAGCGATCGGCCGCCGCGGCCGGGCTGACGCTGCGCCTCGGCCCGCGCGCTGCGGCCGCCCGCGCCACCGTCACACCAGCCGCACCCGGAGCCGCCCCATGAGCAAGACGATTCTCGCCGTCGACGACAGCCGCAGCATCCGCGACATGGTCCGCTTCGCCCTCGAGCCGCTCGGCTACGAGATCCTCGAGGCCGAGGACGGCGTGGAGGGCCTCGAGCGGCTCGGCCACGCCAAGGTCGATCTCGTGATCACCGATCTCAACATGCCCAACATGGACGGCCTCGAGTTCATCAGCGCCGTGCGCAAGGAGGAGCGCTTCGCCGGCCTGCCCATGGTGATGCTCACGACCGAGGGGCAGGCGGAGAAGATGCGCGCCGGCAAGCGCGCCGGCGCCTCGGGCTGGATCGTCAAGCCGTTCAACGAGCTGCAGCTCGAGCTGACCGTGAAGAAGTTCATCGGCTGAGCGGGCCTCACGCGCCCGCGGCCACCTCGAGGAAGCGGTCGACCTCGTCCTCCGTCGTGTCGTGCGAGCAGACGAGACGCACCGAGACGGGCGCGTCGTCCGGGCCGTCGAGCGGCTGCGCCTTCGGCCAGACATAGTAGCGCGCGCCGGCCTCGGTGAGCCGCCGGTGCTGGCCGCGCCGGATCTCGGCGAAGACGATGTTGGCGCCCACCTCGTTCAGCACGCGCGCGCCCCCCGCCCGGCCGATCCCCGCCGCGAGCCGGTCGGCCATCGCGTTGGCGCGCGCCGCCAGCCGGAGCCAGAGCCCCTCGGCGAGATAGGCGTCCATCTGCGCCGCGACGAAGCGCATCTTGGAGAAGAGGTGCCCGCCGCGCTTGCGGCGCAGCTCGAACTCCTCGGCCTTCGCGGGGTCGAAGAGGATCACCGCCTCCGCCGCCATCGCGCCGTTCTTGGTGGCGCCGAGGCAGAGGACGTCGACCCCCGCGCGCCAGCTCATCCCCGCCGGGCTCGCATTGGTCCGCACCAGCGCGTTGGCGAAGCGCGTGCCGTCCATCTGCAGCGCCATGCCGTGCGCCCGCGCGATCTCGGCGATCGCCGCCACCTCCGCGACCGGGTAGACCGCGCCCTGCTCGGTCGCCTGGGTGAGCGAAACGGCCCCGTTGCGAACATGGTGCACGCCGGGCCGCCCGGCGTCGACGGCCTTGGCCTCGAGCGTGGCGGGACGCATCCGGGCGCCGTCGCCGTCGATCAGCGTGAGCTTCGCCCCGCCCGTGAAGAACTCGGGCGCGCCGCATTCGTCCCGCTCCACATGCGATTCCTCGTGGGCGTAGACCGTCCCCCAGGGCGGGCAGAGGCAGGCGAGCGCCAGCGCGTTGGCCGCGGTGCCGGTGCCGACGAGGAAGACCCGCGCGTCGGGCGCCTCGAAGACCTCGCGGACCCGCGCCTCGGCGGCCGCCGTGACCCGGTCCGCGCCGTAGGGCATCGCCGGCCCCTCGGCCGCGCGGCCGACCGCGGCGAGGATCTCCGGCGCGACGCCCGCCGCATTGTCCGACGTGAAGATCATCGCCCCTCCGTGCGCGCACCATCCGGCGCGCCGGCGCCCCCGTCAAGCGCGGGCGCGCGGCCCGCCGCTCACGGCTCCCCGGTCTCGTCGGGCAGGATCCGGTCCTCCTGCTCCTCCTCCGCGACCTCCCATTCCGGCACCGTGCGCCCGCGCACCGAGATGCCGGCGCGGTGCACGCTCTCGGGATCGCCCGAGACCAGCGGGTGCCACTCGGCGAGCCCGCGCCCCTCGTGCAGCCGGCGATAGGCGCAGCTCTGCGGCAGCCAGCCCGCGACGGTGGCGATGTTGCCCGCGGTCAGCCGCACGCAGCCCTCGACCAGCCGGTGGCGCAGCTCGTAGTTGCCGCAACGGCAGGTTCCGGCGTCGAGCAGCCGGCAGGCGATGTCGGTGTAGTGCACCCGCCCGGTGTCGGCATCCTCGAGCTTCAGCACGCAGCACCGGGCGCAGCCGTCGCAGAGCGCCTCCCACTCCTCGTGGGTCATCCGCGCGAGCGGCACCCGCTCCCAGAACCGGTGGCGCAGGCCCGTCACGCGCCCTCGCGCGGCCAGACGCGCAGCGCCAGCCGGCCGATCCGGGTCGCGGGCGCGTGGCGGGCGACGAGGAAGGCCATCGGCAGCGCCGAGAGCGTGACGAGCGCCAGAACCTCGGTCGCCCCGAGGCCGAACGCCACGAAGATCGCCACCGCCGCCGCCGAGCCGACCATGAAGGACGCGTCGATCACGTTCGAACAGGCGATGAACTGCGCGCGCCGGCCATCCGGGCTCTCGGCCTGCAGCACGGTGTTGAGCGGCGTGACATAGACGCCGGCGAAGGCCGCGAGCAGCACGAAATCGGCGAGGATGCGCCAGCCCCGCGGATCGGCGAAGAACTCGGCGCGCGTGATCAGCGCCGCGCCGGGCTCGGGCGGCGGGGGCGTGGCGATGTAGAGCTCGATCGCCATCACCGCGAGACCGATCGCCCCGACCGGGGGCAGCGCGTAGCCGACGCGCCCGTGGGACAGCCGCTCGACCGACAGCGCCCCGATCGCCACGCCGATCGAGAAGCCGGCCAGCAGCACGGTGAGCACCCCCTCGTCGACGCCGAGCGACTCCTTGGCATAGGCCGGCAGGAGCGACAGGAAGGTGGCGCCGAGGAACCAGAACCACGAGATGAAGAGGATCGTGCGGAACGCGACCGGCGCCCCCCGGCAGAGCTGGATCAGGTGCCAGATCGCGCGCGGGAACACCCAGTCGATGGGGCGGCGCGTCAGCTCGACGGGGCCCGCGCTCGGCGTGAAGAGGCTCGAGACGAACCCCACGATCGCGACCGAGACGACGAGGACGGACACGATCGTCACGCCCCGCTCGGTCAGGATCAGCTCGTTGCCGAGGATCGTTCCGAAGATGATCGCGAGGAAGGTCGAGCCCTGCACCAGCCCGTTGCCGCCGACCAGCTCCGAGCGATGGAGATACTGCGGCAGCACCGAGTACTTGATCGGCGCGAACACCGCCGACTGCGCGCCCATCAGGAACAGCACGAAGTAGAGGAACCAGATGTTCTGGGTGAAATAGCCGACCACCGCGAGACACATCACGACGATTTCCCACGCCTTGACCCAGCGCATCATCACCGCCTTGTCCACCCGGTCGGCGATCTGGCCGGCCGTGGGGGTCACGATGGCGAAGGGCAGGATGAAGAGCGCGGAGGCGATCACGCCGAGCAGCTCGAGCGGCAGGCCCACCTGGTCGGCCAGCCGGTAGGTGACGAGCGCGACGAAGGCCTTCTGGTAGACCTGATCGTTGAAGGCGCCGAGGAACTGCACGAGGAAGAGCGGCAGGAAGCGCCGCCGCCCGAGGAGCGCGAACTGGTTGGGCGCCGGCCGGTCGGCGGGCGGGGGCGCGGCGCCCGCCGGCTCGCCGCGGTCTTGGACAGACTGATCGCGCATGGGCCCTCCTCCGGATGCGGGGGCAGACTATCACGGCCGGGCGGGGGCGCGAGGGGCGACATCGCCGCCCGCCCCCGCCTCAGGGCCGCGCGCGAAGACGCTCGAGGAGGGCCGCGTTGACGTAGCCGTCCGGGGAGAGCCCCTCGGCGGCCTGGTAGGCGCGGACGGCGGCGCGCGTGTTGGGCCCGAGGATGCCGTCGATGCCGCCGGTGTCGTAGCCCGCCGCCGTCAGCCGCTCCTGCAGCTCGATCTGCTCGTCGCGCGACAGCGGGCGGTCGCCGCGCGGCCAGCCGAGCCCCTGCGAGACGCCGGGCCGGCCGTCGATCTCTCCGGCGAGAAGCGCGACGGCGAGCGCATAGGAGGTGGCGTTGTTGTACCGCTTGATCACGAAGAAGTTGGGATAGGCGAGCCAGGCCGGGCCGGCCGCGCCGGCCGGCAGCAGGAGCGCGGCCTCGCCCTCGGGCAGCGGCCCGCCCGCGGCGGGGGCGATCCCCGCGGCCCGCCAGGCGGCGACGGGGCGCCGCGAGGCGCCGTCGGCCAGCGCGTAGTCGAACCCCGCCGGCAGCGTCACGCGGCGCACGGCCGGCGCGCCGGGCTGCCAGCCGAAGCGGGCGAGGTAGTTGGCCGCGGAGGCGAGCGCGTCCGACGGGTCCTCGCCCCAGATGTCGCGCCGCCCGTCGCCCGTGACGTCCACCGCGTAAGAGAGGTAGCTCGTCGGGATGAACTGCGTGTGCCCCATCGCGCCCGCCCAGGAGCCGCGCATCTCCCCGGGGGCGACGTCGCCGGCCGCGAGGATCCGGAGCGCCGCGATCAGCTGCTCCTCGCCGAAGCTTTGCCGGCGGCCGTCATGCGCGAGCGTCGCCAGCGCCTCGACCACGGGGATGTCGCCGCGCACCGCGCCATAGGCGCTCTCGAGCCCCCAGATGGCGACGACGACGGCGCGGTCGACCGCGAAGCGTTCCTCGATGCGGGCGAGCAGCGGCCCCCGGGCGGCGAGGGCCCGGCGGCCGTCGGCGATCCGGGCCGCCGAGACGGCGCTGTCGAGATACTCCCAGATCGGGCGGACGAATTCCGGCTGGAAGCGGTCGCGCTCGATCACGGTGGGGTTCGGCCGCACGCCCGAAAAGGCGCGGTCGAACACGCCGGCGGGGATCCCGGCGGCGAGCGCGCGGGCGCGGAAGGCGGCCCGCCACGCCTCGAAGGACAGGGGCGCGGTCGCGGGCGCGGGATCGGCGGCGGCGGGTCTCTCGGGCGGCATCGGGGCGGTCTCCGTCGCGCCCGGAACCGCGACGCCGGGCGCGCAGCCCGCGGCGACCAGCGCGAGCGCGATCAGCGTTCCCCGGAGCGCGGCTCTCGGCGTCATCGGCTCCATCCCCATCCGTCGCGCCGCACCCTAGGCGGCCCGGCCGGGGCGCGGCAAGCGGCGCGCGATCACGGCCGGCGGATCGACGTCACCGCCCCGCCGCCCGACTGGGCGATGCGCCGGCGCGCCGCCGCCAGCGGCTCGGCCGCGACCGCCATGTGGTGCGCGTTGGCGTGCAGGAACCGGGTCGCCGTCAGCATGATGCCGACATGGCCGGCCCAGAAGACGAGGTCGCCGCGCGCCGGGCGCTCGCCCTTGGCGAGCGGGCGCCCGAGGCACGCCTCCTGCTGGTCGCTGTCGCGTGGGCAGTCGCGTCCCGCGGCCTGCAGGGCGATCTGGACGAGGCCCGAGCAGTCGATCCCGCAGGACGACCGCCCGCCCCAGAGATAGGGAACGCCGAGCAGCCGCTCGGCCTCGGCCACCCAGTCCGCCGCCCCGCCGATCGGCGCGAGATGCGCGGCGGGCACGAACCCGCCCGGCGCGACCGAGACGAAGGCCTCGGCCCGACCCGTCACCGCGACGCGGGCGCCATAGGGCAGGGCGAGGCCGGGGCGGGCCTTCACCTCGGGCTCGGGGTAGAGATGGGTGCCGAGGGTTGCGACCTGATGCGTCAGCCCGGCCATCCCGAGCCCCGCCGGATCGTCGAGACAGGCCGAGGGGACGTAGCCGACATAGCCGTCGAGCGCCGACTGCCCCCACGCCCAAAGCCCGTCGCGCTCGTAGACGAGGAAGCGCTCGCCGAAGAGCAGCTGGCTCGTCATCCGCCCCCCGCCGTCGGGCTCGGCGGTCACCGGCGCCACCGGCACCGTCACCGCGAGGTCGCGCGGCTCGACGAACCGGGCCGCCTCGACCGCGCCCTCGAGGGAGGCGGCCGCCAGATCGGGCCGGGCGGGCGTGATGCGCGGGTCCGGCGTCATGCCGGGTACCGGGCTTCGAGCATCGCGAGGCAGGCGCGCGCGGCGTGGCACTCGCCGCCCTTCGGCCGGCCGGGACGGTCGGTCTTGTTCCAGGCGTAGAGGTCGATATGCGCCCAGGCGGTCTGCCCGGCGAAGCGGCGGAGGAACAGCGCCGCGGTGATCGCGCCCGCCATGCCGCCCGAGGGCGCGTTGTCGAGATCGGCGATCTTGGGCTCGATCAGCCGCTCGTAGCCCGGCCAGAGCGGCAGGCGCCAGAGCGGGTCGCCGACGCGCCCGCCGGCCTCGAGAAGCGCGGTCGCGAGCGCCTCGTCGTCGGTGAAGAGGGCGGGCAGCTCGGGCCCGAGGGCGACGCGCGCCGCACCGGTCAGCGTGGCGAAATCGAGGATCAGGTCGGGCGCGTCCTCGGCGGCGAGGGTCAGCGCGTCGGCGAGAACGAGCCGCCCCTCGGCGTCGGTGTTGTTGACCTCGATCGTCAGCCCCTTGCGCGAGCGCAGCACGTCGCCCGGGCGGAAGCTCGCGCCCGAGACCGCGTTCTCGACGGCCGGGATCAGGACCCGCAGCCGCACCGGCAGGCGGAGCGCCAGCACCATATGCGCGAGGCCGAGGGCGGCGGCCGCGCCGCCCATGTCCTTCTTCATCAGCCCCATCGCCGAGGAGGACTTGAGATCGAGCCCGCCGGTGTCGAAGCAGACGCCCTTGCCGACCAGCGTGACCCGCGGCGCGTCCTCGGGCCCCGCCACGAGGTCGATCAGCCGCGGAGCGGCGGCGGCGGCCCGCCCGACGGCGTGGATCAGCGGCAGCCCGGCCTCGATCAGCGCCTCGCCCTCGGTCACGGCGATGTCGGCGCCGTGGCGCTCGGCGATGCGCCGCGCCGCCTGCTCGAGGGCGGGCGGTCCCATGTCGTTGGCCGGGGTGTTGACGAGGTCGCGCGCGATGTAGACGCCCTCGGCGATGGCGCCGAGACGCGCCCCGTCGACCCCGTCCGGCGCGATCAGCTGCGCCTCCGGCTGGCCGTCGGTCTCGCCCTTCCGGTAGCGCTCGAACCGGTAGCGCGCGAGCAGCCAGCCGAGCGCCGCGCGCTCGGCCTCGTCGGGCGGCAGCGGCGTCGCGAGGCGGTAGGTGCCGGCGGGCGCGGCCGCGGCGAAGCCGCCGAGCGGGAAGATCTCGCGGGCGCGCGCCGCCGCGTCGCCCCACCCGACGAGCACGGTCGCGAGCTCGCCCTTCTCGCCGGGCAGCGGCAGCGACTGGCCGAGCCGGCCGGAGAAGCCGTTGGTCACCGCCCAGCTCGCCTCGGGCTCCCCGATCGCCTCGAGCGCCGCCGCCAGCCCGGCCCGCTCGACGAGGCGAATCGGTATGCCCGCCTCTGCCGGCCCGTCGCCCTCCGACCCGCCGGTTCCGGAGCTCTCGCTCATCGCGCTCTCCCGCTCGCCCCTCGCTGGCGCCACCCTATCCGCCGCGCACGGCCGCGCAAGGCCCCCTCGGAGCCCGAAACGGCCGCGTCGCCCCACGCTTGCCCGCCGCCGGCCGCAATTTCGCCACGATCCACCGCGGCGCCCAAAAAAACGGCTTCACAGCCCTGCCGCTCAACTGGTAGGAGAGTCTTTCGTGGGGGCTCTCGGATCGGTGGAACACGGCCGGCGTCAGGGGTTTGGCGCCGATCCGCTGGGAAGAGGAGTATGTGTGAGATGGAGTATTTCGCCCTCGGTGCCGCGTCGGCTTCCGACCCGGGCGTGGAGATCGGCGCCGGGGCGGCGGAACACCGCTTCGCGCTCGGACGGCTGGCCGAGGATCTCGCCGCCGCCCTGCCCGAGCGCGCGCGCCCCTCGGTCGCCGAGACCATGGCGCTGCTCGGACGGCGGCTGTTCCAGATCGCGCTGGTCTGGCGCGCCGGCACCGGCGCACCGCGCCTGCTCAACGCGCTCGCCGGCCGGCCGGGGCTGCTGCCCGAGGAGCCCCCCGCGAAATCCGCGACCACGATCCGCCTCGTCTGCGGGCGCCCCGGAGGCCCCGAAGCCGGCGGGCGCTTCGAGTTCTACGACCGGGGCGACTGGGACGCGATCCTCGCCGATGCGGGCCGCGCCCGGCCGGATCTCGACGACGCCGCCCGCGAGGAACTGCGCGCCCGACTGGAGCGCGAGATCGAGGAGATGCGCACGCGCGGCTTCATGCGCCTCGGCGACCATTTCCATCGCCTGACCGGGCGCGGCCACCGGATCGACGATCTGACGCCCGCAACCGCCGCGCGCTATATCGGCATCGGCACGCCGATCGACGGCACCGATCACGCGCCCGAGCGCGCCCGCTACGCCGACATCACGCGCGACGCCGAGATCTTCCTGCCGCGCGGGCCCTTCGCGCTGCCCGCGGGCCTCGTGGCGACGCCCGGCATCGACCCGGGCTTCCGGATCCGCGAGGAGCGGACCGCGGCGGCGGTGGCGACCGCCGATCTCGCGCTCGTCTCGATCACGGCCGACCGCCCGCTCGCCCGCGATGACCGCGAGATGCTGGGCTGGGCGCTCGGGCTCGCCGGCGGCCGGGCCGTCGTCTTCCTCGACCGGGGGCGCGAGCCGGCGACCGGCGTCGACCGGGCGGTGCTCGCCCAGGCCGTGGCGCGGCATGTCGCGGAGATCGCGCCGGGCGGGCGGGTGCCGGTGGTGCTCGGCTGCTCCGACGACGCCGAGCGGGCGCTGGCCGCGCTCGCCGGCGCCGGGGGCGCGTCGGACCCGATCGCGACGCTCGAGGCGTCGAACCTCGCGGGCCTCGCCGAGGCGATCGACGAGGCGCTGTTCTGGGGCCCCGCGATGGCCGTGCACGACGATGCGGCGGGCGCCCTGCAGGCGCTGGCCGAGGGCGAGCTCGCGCGGATCGCCGGCGAGGCCGCCGCCCACCGCGCCCGGGCCGAGGGGCCGCATCTCAGCGAGGACCGCATCGAGGCGCATTCCACGGCGCTCGAGGAGGCCGTTGAGGCCGCGACCGCGGTGCTCGACGCCGAGCTGTCGGGGCTCTGGGGCCGGATCCGCACCGATGCGATGGCCATCCTCAAGGCGCAGGCCGCCGCCGTCGTCGAGAACCGCCGGGCGAGCGCCGAGGCGGGGGCGGAGGCGCTGTCCGTGACCGCCGCGCCGCTCGCGGCCGCGCTCAAGGCCGCCCTCTCGCAGCGGATCGAGAGCCATTACGGATCGCTCATCGGGGCGCTCGACGCCCCGCGCCGGCGCATCGCGGCGGTGCGGCGCACCGCGCTCCGGGAGAGCGGCGAGCTCCCGCCGCTCGGCCGCGCCGCCCCGCCCGACCTCACGGCCGCGCTGCGCCAGATCGAGGCGGCGGGCGACAACGAGCCGGACGTGGCCACGCTCGCGACGGCGGGCTCCGAGGCCAGCGCGGCCGAGGCGCAGCGCCACATCGCGGCCCCCTATCACGTGGTCGTCGAGCGCGTGGTGGAGTCGGCGGCGCTCGCGCTGCGGCAGGCCGCCGTCGAGACGATCGAGGCGGACGCCGCCGCCGCCCGCGTCGGCTTCGAGCCCGAGGAGGACGGCGCCGACCCGGTCGAGGCGCTGGCCGAGCTCGAGGCGATCGCGGCGGGCCTCGGCGCGATCCGCGACCGCATCCGGGCCTTCCGCGACGCCTCCCGCCCCGACTGACGCCGGCCGCGCCCGGATCAGGCGCCGGGGCCGCAGTCGAGGCAGCGCGGCGGGAAATCGGGCCCCATCTCGAGCGCGCGGTTGAGGGTGCGGAGCGCCGTGCGCACGCCCTCCTCGATCACCGGGTGGTAGAACGGCCGCGCCAGCATCTCGGTGACCGTGAGCCGCGACTGGACCGACCAGGCGAGGAGATGCGCGATGTGCTCGGCCCGCGGGCCCACCATCTCCGCCCCGAGGAAAAGGCCCGTGTTGCGCTCGCCATAGACCCGCAGCAGCCCGCGGTTGACCCCCATCACGCGGGCGCGGCCCTGGTCCGACCAGTCGACCTCGCCGATCGCGAAATCGGCGCCGCGCCCGGTCAGCTCGCGGTGGCTGGCGCCCACCATCATGATCTGGGGGTCGCAGAACATCACCGTGATCGGCGCGCTCTTGGCGAAGCGGCGGATCTCGGGCCAGTTCGCCGCGTTGTAGCCGGCCGCCATGCCCTCGTCCGCCGCCTCGTGCAGCAGCGGCAGGCGGTTGTTGGCGTCGCCGGCGATGAAGACATGGGTGTCGCCGCAGCGCCCGGTGTGGAGGTCGTAGACCGGGATGCCGCGCTCGTCGCACGGCACCGATGTCGTCTCGAGCCCCAGATCGTCGACATTCGGCCGACGGCCGGTGGCGACGAGGGCGTAGTCGAACCGCTCGGTGCGGGTCCGGCCGTCGACCACGTGATCGATCTCGATCCCGTCCTCGGTCCGCGCGCGCCGGGTCACCTCGCCATGCGGGTGGAAGTCGATCTCGTCGCGGAAGATCGCGAGCGCGGCCGCGAGCACCTCGGGATCCGTCAGCGGGCCGACGAGATGGTCGCGCCCGAAAAGCGTGACGCGCACGCCGAGCCGCGCCAGCGCCTGGCCGAGCTCGAGCCCGATCACCCCCGCGCCGAAGACCGCGACCGAGCCCGGCAGGTCCTCCCACTCGAAGACGTCGTCGTTGACGATCAGCCGGTCGCCGAACTCGGCGAAGGGCGGGGGCAGGTTGGGCCGCGAGCCGGTGGCGATCACCACGCGCTCGGCCATCACCCGGCGCCCGTCCGAGAGCGCGAGCTCGTGATCGGAGACGAACCGCGCCATCGCCTTCGCCCGGTGGCGCTCCGGCCATTCCTCGACCGCCTCGACGACGAAGCCGACGAACCGGTCGCGCTCGGCGCGCACCCGGGCCATCACGGCGCGCCCGTCGATCTCGGGGGCCGCGTAGCGCACGCCGAACAGCTCGGCGTGCCGCCCGTGATGCGCCGCCTCGGCGGCGGCGATCAGGAGCTTCGAGGGCATGCAGCCCACCCGAGCGCAGGTCGTGCCATAGGGCCCGCCCTCGATCAGAAGGATGCTGTCGGTGACCTGCGCGGCCTCCCGGTAGGCGCGCATGCCGGCGCTCCCCGCGCCGATGATCGCGATCTCGACCTTGAGCGGATCCATGGGGACTGCCCCTCCCTTTCCCGATGTCGCCGGGCCGGGAGACTAGCCAATTCCGCAGAGGAAGGGAGCATTGATATCGCCGATCCAACCGATCGGCGCGGGCCTGGCCGGCGCGCCACCGCGAGGGCGGCGCGCCGGAGCGGCGGCCGGCCGCCTCAGTTCGTGATCACCGGATAGGCGCTGATCCGGGGATCGGTCTCGTCGATCACCTCGAGCAGCTCCACGGTGACGTCGTCATGACGGTTCTGCGTCGCCGTCGAGTTGGTGAAGCTGATCTCGTCGATCGCGCCCGACCCCTTGAGGTGATAGATCAGCGTCCGGATGCCGTCCCGCTCGATCCGCCCGTCGGCCTGGGCCGCGAGATAGGCGGCGTGCGAGTCGATGTCGAAGGTGCGGTGCGCATGGTCGCCGATCACCGGCACGTCGAGCACGAGATCGGGCTCGTAGAGGTCGTCGAGCTGGTCGGGGTCGGTCATCGAGCCCACGCCCTCGAGGATGATCGCCTCGTTGTAGAGCTTGATCTTGTTGTGGCGCTCCTCGCCGTCGAAGAACACCACCGATCCCACCTGCGTCGGCTCGTCGAACTGGAAGATGATCATGCCGCCGTTGGCGTGGTCGTCCGGCGCCGAGGGATTGGCGTGCTCGGGGATGATCACGACATTGCCCTTCTCGACCGACTGGAGATCGGGGTCCTCGGCCCAGCCCTCCTGGGTGTCGAAAAGCATCGGCCAGTTGTAGCCCTTGTGCCGGCCGCTCGAGATGATCGAGTCGGGCACGCTGCCCGAGAAGCTGTAGGCGCGGAGGTTGCTGAGATCGGGCGGGTTGCCGCCGTTGTTGACGAGCCCGAGCGCCTCCATGGTCCACTCGCCCGAGGTGCGCGGCTCCTCGTAGACCGAGACCGCGAAGCCCGTGGCCGCCTTGAAGACGACGAGCTGAACCGGCGTGTCGGAGGTCCAGGTGCCCGAGGTCTCGCCGATGCCGCCCGCGTCGAACACCGCGTTGGTCCCGTTCGACTCGTCGACCGCCAGCAGCTCGAAGTCGTCGAGGCCGAGATCGTCGAGGAAGTCGACCGCGTCGTCGTCCACGCTCTTGTGGTCGAGCCGGAACCCGTTCGAGTTGTTGAACACGGCGCAGAAATCGCCGACCGCGCAGGGCGTGTAGTCGAGATCCGGCGTGTTGCGCCCGTTCGGGTCGGCGAGGGCGTGGATCCGCATGCCCTGCGCGGCATAGGGATCGTAGCCCATCTTGGCGGTCACCGCGTCGCCGCCCGACATGGCGAGCGGGTTGTGCACGCCGTCATCGGGCGTGACGTCGATCACGTGGTCGAAATCCGCCACGAAATACTCGGTGCTCTCGGCGGGTTCGGAGAGGAAGACCTCGGCGAACGCCTCGACATCGGCGTCGGTCTGGGAGACCGCGGTCATGCCGGTGCAGTCCACGAAGGCGATCTCGAAGACGCGCCGGTTGGCCTTGGTCGCGGTCGCCCCGTTGGTGGCGTGGCACTGGGCGCGCGGCCCGAGCGCGGTTTCGCCCTCGGGATCGACGAGGCCCATGGCGATCTCGTGGAGATAGGCGTCGTAGCGGGTCTCGATCGGGTTGCCCTGCCAGTCGGTCTCCGGCAGGTCCGTGCCGTGCGCGCGCTCCCAGTAGGTCTCGAGCTCGGCCGCGGTCACCGGATCCGAGATGAAGCCGCAGCTGCCCTCGGCGAAGCACTCGTCGCGCGGCAGCGCCTGCGTCTCCGACGAGATGTCCTGCACGTCGCCCGAGCAGTCATAGGGCTTGCCCGAGATGTGGTTGGTGTCGATCGACACGGCCTCCGAGGTCTCGTAGCCCGCCGAGCCCGGGTCGAACATGCCGAACCGGGTGTTGAGCGCCGCGTGCACGTTCACGCTGTCGGTGCGCACGGTGATGATGTTGCCGTCCGGCGCGGCGACGGCGGTCGCGATCGTGCTGTCGCCCTCGAAATCGACCGTGCTCGGCCCGCACTCGGTCATGTGCGTGTCGATCGCCAGCAGGCATTCGAGCTGGGCCACGCCCGTGTAGGCGCTGCAGGTGCCCTGGTCGTCGTCCGGGATGTTGCTGACGATGCCGTACTCGCCGGCCTGCCAGTCGCCGTCGCGGTTCTTGGTGAGCTGGATCTGCGAGCCCGGCCGGAAGGTCGTCGGGTCGGTGCCCGCGGGCAGGCAGGCGGTCAGCAGCGGCGTGGTGCAGGCCTGGTCCTGCACCAGCGTCGCCGCCGCCCAGGTCTGGACCGTGAACGCGTCGAGATCGGTCGAGGGCGGCTGGAGCAGGTTGATCACCCCGAGCGCGCCCCACGGCACCGACTGCGGCGCCGTGGTCATGAGAACATGCGTCGCGAGCGTCGGGTCGGTGGTCACGAGATCGCCGAAGTCGTCGACGCTGAGCGAGCTCGTCGGGCTGCGCGGCGCGCCCGTCAGGAAGAAGACCGAGTCGAGCGCGAAGGTCTCCGCCTCGGCCATGGTCACGCTGGTGCCCTTGGCCAGCAACGACGAGGTGATCACCGCCTTCGCGCGCTCGATCGCGTCCGGCTGGCCGTCGAGCTCGTTGGCCGCGGCGAGCACCATGTCGTCGACATAGTTCTGCATGTTGGAATGCGCGACGAAGCTGCGCGAGCTGTCGACCACGAGGCCGAGCAGCCCGATCAGCAGCACCGCCATCAGCAGCATGTAGATCGTCATCGCGCCGCGCTCGTCGCTCGCGAAGGCGCCCCCGCGCCTGCGCTCCGGCCGACCGCGGTTCATCCACTCCCAAGTCATCGACACACCCTCACCTCACTCTGGGAACACCCGGCGGCCAAGCGCCGCCACTCTTCCGGGCCGGCCCCCACCGCCGGCCCGTGCATCAGGACGCCATGTCCTCGCCGATCACGCTCGCCGTGGTCTCGCGCAGGCGCAGGAGACCGAGCAGGCTGAGAAACTCGACCGGCATGGCCCGCTCGCGGATCGACACCGCGACCTCGGGCACGAACGGCCCGCCGGCCACGCCGAGCCGGCGGTAGACGTAGGAGATCCGCACATCGCTCGGCACGACGGCCGGGTAGAGCCGGCGCACCTCCGAGACGAGATCGACGAAGGCCTGCGCGTCGCAGCGCGCGTCGAGCGCGGCGCCGTCGCAGACCCACGAGACCCCGGGATCGACGCAGGCGTCGCCCGTGGGCTGGTAGCAGGCGTCGCCGGGCGCGCCGTTCGCCGGGTCGAGCCGGTTGGTCGGCCAGACATCGCGGTGCACCGGCGCCTGCGCCGCCGCCAGCCGGGCGCCGAGCTGCGCGCTCTTCTGCGCCGAGGCGGTGAAGTGGAAGGCGATGGCCAGTTCGCAGATCGTCAGCACGAACAGCATCACCGGCAGGAACACCACGACGAAATCCGTCGTGGCGTGGCCGCCCTCGTCCTTCAGGAACTCGCGCATCACGCCGCCCCCCCGCAGCGACCGGCGTCGCGCTCGGAGGCGGGACAGGCCCGCTGCCCGGGCGCGAGCTCGCCCACGTAACGCGCCCGGTCGATCGCGCGCATGGTCAGCGCCTTCGCCACCTCGCCGCCGTCGAGCCAGTTGTCGATGAAGGAGAGGAGCCGCAGATCGACGCCGACGCTCGCCCGCGTCTCGATCATGATGATCGGCGTGCGGAAGCTCTCGGTGCCCGGCACCACGACCGCCTCGGCCGTGAAGCCCACCGCCTCGACCGGCACGCCCGTGCGGCTCGCGATGAGCCCGCGCGCCTCGGTCAGGAAGGCGGTGTAGATCTTGGGGGTCGGGGCCCCGGTCTCGGGATCGCCGACCGCGTCGAGCGGGGCCCGCGACAGCACGCGCGTCGCGTCGCCGAGGGCGCTGTCGAGCGCCTCCCGCGTCATCAGCCCGTTGCCGTATTCCGCGGCCATCACCGCGAGCCCGATCGAGAGGGGCAACGCCACCACGAACTCGAGAGCCGCCGTGCCCCGCTCGCACGCCAGAAACGAAGACAGAGACCAACTCGCCATGCCACAACTCCCGGACCACCTCGACCCAACGCAACGGCGGGGGCGGCGGCAGCGAACCGACACGGTCCGCTCCCCGTCACCGCACGGTTGACAGATGCTCAACCCCCGTGGCGATTCCGCGCCGGGATTGCGACGGCCTGCGGGCGGTTTCGTGGTCGCCCGGTCCGGGTTGTGGCGCCCCCCGGGCCGGGCGGTGCGCGTCAGGCCCAGTCGGCGTTGAGAATGTCGGTCAGGTCGGCGGCCCGCCGGCTGAGGCCGGGCGCCGGCATCTCCGCCTCGGCGCCGCCGCGGCCCGCCCCGCGCGCCCGTCCGCGGGCCATGTCGCCCGCGATCGCCGCGAAATCGAGCCCGTCGTGCCGGCTGGCGCGTTTGCGCATCATCGTCGGCTTCGTCGTGGTCTTGAGCTTGGTCGCCATTGTCGGTCCCCTCTGTCCGTGCGGCTCGCCGGCCACGCCGGGCAGGTGGTCGGCGGCGCCGGTGCGATCAACGACAGGGGCCCTCCCAGTTTCTGGGACGCGAGCCGTTGCGCGGGAGCACGGTTCGCGGCGCGCGCCGGCCGGGTCGAGCGAACGCCTTGTTTCCGGCGGGTTCGGGTGATCTAACCCGCGACCGTCCGGCGTCGTGTCGGCCGGAACTTTTGGAGGGCCGCGTGAGCGGCAGGTATCGATGGACGCACCGAAGGGCCCCGGCGCGGGAAAAATCGTCGCGATCGGCGGCGCCGAGGACCGGACCTCGCGGTCCGAGATCCTGAAGCGGGTGCTGGACCTGGCCCCGGCGGAGAATCGCGACGTTGCGGTCATCACGACCGCGAGCCAGATCCCGGACCAGGTCTTCCCGGAATACGAGACGGTGTTCGGCGAGCTGGGCGCGACCGCCGTCCACCATCTGAACGTGCGCACGCGCGAGGACGCGCGGGCCGAGGCGACCGTCGACCGCGCGCGCCGCGCCGGCGCGGTCTTCATGTCGGGCGGCGACCAGCTGCGGCTGACCAACGTGCTCGGCGCCTCGCCGCTCCTCGCCGCGATGCGCGAGGCGCGCGCGCGCGGCACCGTGATCGCGGGCACGAGCGCGGGCGCGGCCGCGATGTCGGCCACCATGATCTACAACGGCTACGCCGCCGACGCGCTGCGCAAGGGCGCGGTGAAGATGAGCGCGGGGCTCGCCTTCATCCACGGCGTGGTGATCGACAGCCACTTCCTCGAGCGCGGGCGGTTCACCCGCCTGATGGAAGTGGGCTCGACCAACCCCGAGTATATCGGCCTCGGGCTCGGCGAAGACGCCGGGGTGATCGTGCATGACGGCCATGTCCTCGAGGCGGTGGGCAAGGGGCACGTGATCGTGGTTGACTGCACCGATCTAAAATTCTCTAATGTGGCCGATCTGAGCGACGGGGAGCCTGTCGCTGTCGGTCACGTCGTGATGCATGCCCTGACCAGCGGCTATGGCTACGACGTGGAGAGTCGGAAGTTCCTGACGGACGCCGACGTCAATACGTTCCTGGAAGGGGTCAGCCTTGCGGATTCTGGAGCAGCGGGCGCTGCGGGGGCCGAACTACTTTAGCCGCTACCTGACGATCTACCTGCGGCTCGACATCGGCGAGCTCGATCACAAGCCGAGCGACCAGGTGCCGAACATCGTGGGGAGCCTGCAGGCGCTGCTGCCCGGGATCTACGAGCATCGCTGCTCGGTCGGCACGCCGGGCGGATTTCTCGAACGGGTCGCGGCCGGCACCTATGCCGGGCACATGGTCGAGCACGTGGCGATCGAGCTGCAGAACATGATCGGCTTCTCGGTGGGCTACGGCAAGACCGTCGATACCTACGAACCGGGCGTCTACAACGTGGTCTACCGCTACCGCGACGAGGCCTGCGGTCTCGCCGCGGGGCAGGAGGCGGTCGGCATCGTCGAGAAGCTCTACGCCGGCGAGCCGGTCGACCTCGCCCCGGTGATCGACCGGCTGAAGGCGGTGCGCGACGCCAACATGCTCGGCCCCTCGACCGCCTCGATCGTCGACGCCGCCAAGCGGCGCGGCATCCCGCATTACCGGCTGACCGAGGGCACGAGCTACATCCAGCTCGGGCATGGCTGCAAGCAGCAGCGGTTCCAGGCGACCGTGACGGCGAAGACCGGCATCATCGGCCACACGATCGCCGACGACAAGGACTGGACCAAGCAGATCCTCGGCGAGGCGGGCATCCCGGTGCCGCGGGGCCGGATCTGCAACGACCTCGAGGAGGCGATCGCGGCGGCCGCGGAGATCGGCTATCCGGTGGTCACCAAACCGCTCAGCGGCAATCACGGGCGCGGGATCACGACCAACCTGCGCGACGAGGCGGAGCTCCGCGACGGCTTCGCGGCGGCGCAGCAGCGCCACGACCAGGTGATCGTCGAGAGCTACATCCGCGGCGAGGACCACCGCCTCCTCGTGATCGACGGCAAGCTGGTGGCCGCCGCCCGGCGACGCCCGGCGCACGTGACCGGCGACGGCCGCTCGACGCTCCGCCAGCTGATCGACCGGGAGAACGCGGACCCGCGCCGCGGCGTCGGCCACGAGAACCTGCTGACCCAGATCCACATCGACGAGCAGACCGAGCGCCTCGTCGAGCAGGCCGGCCTCACCTTCGAGAGCGTGATCCCGGAGGGCCAGATCGTCTGGCTGAAATCGACGGCCAACATCTCCACGGGCGGGACCGCCACGGACCTGACCGACGACGTGCACCCGGAGGTCAAATACGCCGCCGAACGCATCGGCCGGCTGATGGGGCTCGACATCATCGGGATCGACCTCCTCGCGGAGACGCTGACGAAGCCGCTCGACCAGCAGTCGGCGGGCGTCGTCGAGGTGAACGCGGGGCCCGGCTTCCGGATGCACATCTCGCCCACGCACGGCAAGGGCCGCGACGTCGGCGAGGCGGTGGTCGACATGCTGTTCCCGGACGGCGACGACGGGCGCATCCCGATCACCGCGATCACCGGCACCAACGGCAAGACGACGACGACGCGGCTGGTCTCGCATCTGCTGCGCCATGCCGGCCGGCAGGTCGGGATGGGCTGCACCGGCACCATCGAGATCGACAACCACGTGATCATGCGGGGCGACTATTCCGGCCCCTTCGCCGCGGAGGCGGTGCTGAAGGAGCCGACGGTCGACCACGCGGTGCTCGAGGTCGCGCGCGGCGGCATCATGCGCCGCGGGCTCGGCTTCGACGAATGCGCGGTCGGCGTGCTGCTCAACATCGCGAGCGACCATCTGGGCGAGCGCGACATCCACACGCTCGACGAGCTCGCCCGCTGCAAGACGGTGGTGGTCGACGCGGTGAAGCCCGACGGGCACTGCGTGCTCAACGCCGACGACCCCCGCGTGATGGACCAGGGCACCTACTGGGCGCGCGGCGAGATCATCTATTTCAGCATGACCGGCGACACGCCGGCGCTCGCGGAGCACGTGGCGAAGCACGGCGTCCTCTTCACGGTGCGCAACGGTCGCATCGTGATGAAGCAGGGCGCGGTCGAGGCCGAGGTCGTCGAGATCAACGACGTTCCGATCGCCTTCGAGGGGCACGCGCCCTTCAACGTTCAGAACGCCATGGCGGCGGCGGGCGCGGCCTTCGCGCTCGGGCTCACGCTCGGCGACATCGCGATGGGCCTCCGCACCTTCCACCCCACGCCCGGCCAGCTGCCCGGGCGCACCAACCTCATCGAGGCCGACGGGGTGCGCTGCCTGATCGACTACGGCCACAACGTGCCCGCGCTCGAGGCGCTGGCGCCGCTGGTGCGCGGGCTCCGCGGCAAGCGGCGGATCGCGGTCGCCTCGGCGCCCGGCAACCGGCGCGACGAGGACCTCGTCGGCCTCGGCGGGCAGCTCGCCCGGATGACCGACGCGCTCTTCGTCTGCGAGACGGACGCGCGCGGGCGTCCGACCGGCGAGGCGGCGGGGCTGATGGCGCGGGGCGCGCGCGAGGCCGGCGCCAACTGCCGCTCCGAGATCGTGATGAAGGAGTACGACGCCATCGGCCGTGCGATGGACGAGGCGTCGGAGGGCGACCTCCTCGTCCTGCTCGTGGACGATATCGAGGGCACCATCCAGAGGCTGAAGGGGCGGAGCTTCCGCACGCCCTCGCCCATGGCGGGATGACACCGCCCTCCGCCCGCCGGAGGACCAAAGAATGAAAAAGAACGTGTTCGTCGTCGGGCTCACCGAGCTCAACCGGGACCGCCTGGCGCGGCTCCGCGGCGCCGAGGAGATCGAGTTCCACGGCCTGCTCGACCCCGCGATGGTGTTCGAGACCGAGGACTTCAACATCCCCGCGATGCTCGAGATCGCCGAGCGCCAGCTCGAGGAGCACCGCGAGGGCGGCGGCACGGTCGATGCCATCGTCGGCTACGCCGATTTCCCGGTCTCGACCATGCTGCCGCTCCTCTGCGCGAGATACGGCACGCGCAACGCCTCGCTCGAGAGCCTCCTGAAATGCGAGCACAAGTACTGGAGCCGCGTCGTTCAGCGCGAGGCGATCCCCGACCACGTGCCCGCCTTCACCGCCTTCGACCCCTTCGAGGACGGCACCCTGCGCCGGATCGGCGAGGCCGGCCTCGCCTTCCCCTTCTTCGTCAAGCCGATCAAGTCCTCGGGCTCGCGGCTCGGCTTCCGCATCGACAACCCGGAGGACTTCGACTACGCGGTCGAGCGGTTCCGCGAGGAGATCGGCTCGATCTCCGAGCCGTTCGACTTCGTGCTCTCGAAGGCCGACCTGCCGCCCGACATTCGCCGCGTGTCGGGGCGCTACTGCATGGCCGAGCAGGTGATCGGCGGCCGGCAATGCACGCTCGAGGGCTATGTCCACGAGGGCGAGGTGGTGCCCTACGGCATCGTCGACTCGATCCGCTTCCCGCAGGTGCTGAGCTTCTTCTACTACCGCTACCCCTCGAAGCTGCCGAAGCGCGTGCAGGACACCATGGCCGACATCACGAAGCGCGTGATCGCCCATGTCGGCTACGACAATGCGGGCTTCAACGTCGAGTTCTTCTGGGACGAGGTGCAGGACCGGATCTGGCTGCTCGAGATCAACACCCGCATCGCGCAGTCGCACTGCGACCTCTTCGAGAAGGTCGACGGCACGAGCCACCAGCAGGTCACGATCGATCTCGGCCTCGGCCGGCGCCCGCGGATGCCGGTGCGCGAAGGCGGCTATGGCTGCGCGGCGGAGTTCTTCTACCGCGTGTTCTTCAAGGACGCGACGGTCGCCCGCGTGCCGAGCCCCGAGGAGATCGCCGCCGCGGCCGAGCGCGTGCCCGGCACCACGATCGTCCCCAACGTCCAGGAGGGGCAGCGGCTCTCGGACATGCCGGAGCAGGACGCCTACAGCTATGCCATCGCCTGCGTCTGGATGGGGGCGAAGACCGAGTCCTCGCTCCTCTGGAACTACGAGCAGGTGATGAAATCGCTGCATTTCGAATTCGCGGACATCGTGGAATAACGCGCGGATGCGGATCGTCACCGACCTGCCGCACCGGGTGCGCGAGATCGAGCATCTCGACGTGCCGATGCCGGACGGCTGCCGCCTCGGCGCGCGCGTCTGGCTGCCCGAGGGGGCCGAGGCCGCCCCGGTGCCGGCGATCCTCGAATACATCCCCTATCGCAAGAACGACCTCTGCCGGCCCGAGGACACCGCGACCGGGCGCTATCTCGCCGGCCATGGCTACGCCTATGTGCGGCTCGACCTGCGCGGCGCGGGCGACAGCGAGGGGCTGATGCGCGACGAGTATCTCGCGCAGGAGCTCGACGACGGCTGCCACGCCATCGCCTGGATCGCCGCCCAGCCCTGGTGCGACGGCGGGGTGGGCATGATCGGCATCTCGTGGGGCGGGTTCAACGGGCTCCAGATCGCGGCGCTGCGCCCGCCGGCGCTCAAGGCGGTCGTCACCGTCTGCTCGACCGACGACCGCTATGCCGACGACATCCATTACATGGGCGGGTGCCTGCTGCTCGACCAGCTCTCCTGGGCCTCCCAGATGTTCGCGCGCAACACGCTGCCGCCCGATCCGAGGCACCGCGAGAACTGGCGCGAGCTGTGGCTCGAGCGGCTGACCGGGAGCGGTCTCTGGCTCGGGAACTGGCTGGAGCACCAGCGGCGCGACGCGTTCTGGCGGCACGGCTCGGTCTGCGAGGACTACGCGGCGATCGAGGTGCCGGTCTTCGCGGTCAGCGGCTGGGCCGACGGCTATTGCCGCGCGGTCTTCCGGCTCGTCGAGAACCTCCCCGGCCCGCGGCTCGGCCTCGTGGGCCCCTGGGCGCACAAATATCCCCATCTCGGCGTGCCCGGCCCCGCGATCGGCTGGATGCAGGAGACGCTCCGCTGGTGGGACCACTGGCTGACGGGTCGCGACACGGGGATCATGGAGGAGCCGCGGCTTCGCCTCTTCCTGCAGGACCATGCGCCGCCCGCGGGCCACCACGCCGAGCGCGCGGGGCGCTGGGTGGGCGAGCCCGCCTGGCCCTCGCCCAACGTCGCGCGGACGCCCCTCGCGCTCCACCCGGACGGGCGCCTCGGCGGGGACGCGCCCGCCGAGGCGGCGCTCGCGATCCGCTCGCCGGTCTTCTCGGGCGAGGCGGCGGGGAAGTGGTGCTCCTACGCCGTGCCCGGGGACCAGCCGGTCGACCAGCGGATCGACGACGGCGGCGCGCTCGTCTTCGAGACCGCGCCGCTCGCCGGGCCGCTCGAGATCGCGGGCGACCCCGTGGCGCGCCTCGTGATCGCGTCGGACCGGCCGCTCGCCAACATCGCCGTGCGGCTCTCGGATGTCGCGCCCGACGGCGCGGCGACGCGCGTCTCCTACGGCGTGCTGAACCTCGCCCATCGGGAGAGCCACGCGAGCCCGGCGCCGCTCGAACCGGGGCGGCCTTCCGCGATCGCCGTGCCGATGAAGGTGGTCGCCCAGCGGTTCCGCGCCGGGCATCGCATCCGCCTTTCGGTGTCGAGCGAATATTTCCCGCTGATCTGGCCCGCGCCGGAGCCCGTCACGCTCACCCTCCGCACCGGGACGAGCGCGCTCGACCTGCCGGTGCGGACGCCCTCGCCCGCGGACGCCGCGCTCCGCCCGTTCGCCCGGCCCGAGTGGGGGGAGGGCGCCGAGATCGAGCGGCTCGAGCCCGCGGGCGCCGGCTGGCGGATCACCCGAGACCTCGGGTCGGCCGAGACCGCGCTCGAGGTGCGCGACGGCTCGGGGCGCTACCGCCTCGTCGGCCCCGACATCACGGTCACCAAGATCGCCGAGGAGCGCTATTCCTCGGTGGGCGACGACCTCGCCACCGTCACTGGCGAGACCCGCTGGCAGATGGGGCTGGCGCGCGGCGACTGGGAGATCCGCACCCTGACCGAAACGACGCTGACCGCGACGCCCGCGGCCTTCCGCATCGTCGCGCGGCTTCGCGCCTGGGAGGGAGAGACGCTGGTCCACGAGGGGACCTGGGACGAGAGCATCCCCCGCGACCACCTCTAGGGCTCTCGAACGCCATCCGATGACGGTCCAGCAACGCCGCGCGGGGCGAGCCGCGACGGTTCCCGTGCGGGGCGGGTCATCCGGGGACACCCGATGGCCCTCGCCGGGGCATTTTCCGCGATGCCCATCGACCCCGTGGCGGCGCTCCTCGCGGCCGACGGTCGAACCCGTGGACGCGCGCTGGGGTCGCGAGGCCGCCCTCGAACTCCAGCCGAAACGAAGCCCGGCGCGCCCACGTTCCGTCAACGCTTTGCCGTCTCGGACGGAGGCGCCGCCTCTCCGCGCTCGGCCATGGGCTCGAGAGAGGGTCGGCAGTGGGTCCTCCGCGCGATCGGCCGGACGCCAGATCGCCCGCAACCTTTCGGAAAACTCGCGCTGGTGCTGAAGTGGTGCCGGTGGTGAGACTCGAACTCACGACCTCTCCCTTACCAAGGGAGTGCAACTACCGCTGTGCTACACCGGCCTCGGGGCGCGTGATACCGGAACCCCCCATGAATGCAAGGCCCGATTGCGCGGGCGATCTGGACCGCGCCGCCCCTCGAGGATATGGAACGGCCATGGCGACCGACGACGCACCCGACCCGACCGCACCCGGACCGACGCGCGCCGACCGGCTCGCCGCGGCGCTGCGGGCCAATCTGCACCGGCGCAAGGCGCGCGCCCGCGCCCTCGCGGCGGAGGGCCGCGCCGCGCCGGACCCGCGCGCGCACGGCGGACCAGAGGCCGAGGACCGGGCCGGTCCCGCGGTTGCCGGCGACGATCCGCCGGGGCGCTGAGGGCGCGATGGACCGCATCCGGATCGCCGGCGGGCGCCCCCTCTCGGGCGAGATCGCGATCTCGGGCGCCAAGAACGCCTGCCTCGCGCTCATGCCGGCGGCGTTGCTGACCGACCAGCCGCTCACGCTCACCAACGCGCCGCGCCTCGCCGACATCGAGACGATGACGACGCTCCTGCGCTCGCTCGGCTGCGAGGTGGCGGCGCTGCAGGGCGGGCAGGTGCTCGCGCTCTCCGCCGCCGATCTTTCGAGCCACACCGCGCATTACGACATCGTGCGCAAGATGCGCGCGTCGGTGCTGGTGCTCGGCCCCCTTCTGGCCCGCTCGGGCCGGGCGCGCGTCTCGCTGCCGGGCGGCTGCGCGATCGGGGCGCGACCCGTCGACCTGCACCTGATGGGGCTTGAGCGGATGGGCGCGCGGCTCGACCTCGCCGACGGCTACATCGAGGCCGAGGCGCCGGGCCGGCTCGCGGGAGCGGTGATCGAGTTCCCGGGCGTCTCGGTCGGCGCGACCGAGAACCTGCTGATGGCGGCGACCCTCGCCCGCGGCACCACGGTGCTGAGAAACGCCGCGCGCGAGCCCGAGATCGTCGACCTGGCCGCCTGCCTCTCGGCGATGGGCGCGCGGATCGAGGGCGCCGGCACCTCCGAGATCACGGTCGAGGGCGTCGACGCGCTCCACGGCACCACCCACCGTGTGCTGCCCGACCGTGTGGAGCTCGGCACCTACATGATCGCCCCCGCGATCGCCGGGGGCACGGTGACGCTGACGGGCGGGCGCGCCGATCTCGTGGGCGCGCTGATCGCGCGGCTGCAGGACGCCGGCATCGCCGTCGAGGCCCTGCCCGAGGGGCTGCGGGTCGGGCGCAACGGGCAGGGCGTGCGCCCGCTCGAGATCGAGACCGCGCCCTTCCCCGGCTTCCCGACCGACCTGCAGGCGCAGATGATGGCGCTCCTCTGCCTCGCCGAGGGCGAGAGCCGGATCGAGGAGCGCATCTTCGAGAACCGCTTCATGCATGTGCCCGAGCTCCTGCGGATGGGCGCGCGCATCGACATCCACGGCGGCGCGGCGCGGATCGCGGGCGTCGAGCGGCTGAAGGGCGCGCCGGTGATGGCGACCGACCTCCGCGCCTCGGTCAGCCTCATCCTCGCGGGCCTCGCGGCCGAGGGCGAGACGGTGGTGAGCCGCGTCTATCACCTCGATCGCGGCTACGAGCGGCTCGAGGAGAAGCTCGGGGCCTGCGGCGCCGCGATCGAACGGGTGAAGGAGTGAGCATGGCCGAGGACACGCAGGACGCCCGCTTCGAGGACGTGCCGCTCAGCGACCGCCCGCTGCGGCTGAAGGCCGAGAGCGCGGAGGACCTCGCGGTGATCTCGGCGCTGCTGCAGGACGCGGTGGGCAAGACCGGCGGGATCGCCTGGGCGCGGGCGAGCCGGACGCTCGCGCTGCTCCTCAACCGCTTCCGCTGGGAGGACCGCGAGGCGGCCGAGCGGCAGGGCCGGCGCTATGAGCGGGTGCAGACGCTGCTCCGGATCGCCGACGTCTCGGCGGTGCGCGCGCGGGGCCTGGCGCCGGACGACCGCGAGACGGTCTACGCGCTGCTCGCGATCGACTTCGAGCCGGGCGAGGACGGCACCGGGCGGCTGGTCCTGACGGTGGCGGGCGACGGCGAGATCGCCGCCGAGGTCGAATGCCTCGACGTGACGCTCGAGGACGTGAGCCGGCCGTGGATCGCCCCCTCGGGCAAGGCCCCCGGCCACGAGGCCTGAGCCCGGGCGCGGCTCTGCGGCGCTCAGTGGCCGGCCGCCTCCATGCGCCGGCTCTCGATCGCCTCCTCGAGCCAGCCGAGGCGCATCTCCGGCACCGACTTCAGCAGGAGGTCGGTGTAGTCGTCGAAGGGCGGCGCGAGCACGCGCGATTTCGGCCCGAAGCGCACGACGCGGCCGCGATGCATCACGGCGATCGAGTCGGCGATCTCGCGCACCGTGGCGATGTCGTGGGTGATGAAGAGATAGCTCACGCCGGTCTCGCGCTGCAGGTCCATGAGGAGCTTCAGGATCCCCTCGGCGACCAGCGGATCGAGCGCCGAGGTCGGCTCGTCGCAGAGGATGAGCTCGGGCTCGGCGGCGAGCGCGCGGGCGATGCAGACGCGCTGTTTCTGCCCGCCCGACAGCTCGGCCGGATAGCGCTCGGCGAAGCCCGTGCCCATCTCGATCTGGTCGAGCAGCTCGGCGACGCGGCGCGCCCGCGCCTCGGCCCCCATGCCGAAGTAGAAGGCGAGCGGGCGTCCGATGATCTCGGCGACCGTCTGGCGCGGGTTCATCGCCGTGTCGGCCATCTGGTAGATCATCTGGATCTGGCGGAGCTGGTCCTTCGAGCGGTCCTTGAGCGCGGGCGGCAGCGGCTCGCCCTTGAACAGCACCCGCCCGCCCGTGGGCGGGAGCAGCCCGGTGATCACCCGAGCCGTGGTCGACTTGCCGGAGCCCGACTCGCCGACGACCGCGAGCGTCTGGCCCTTGGGCAGGTGCATCGACACGCCGAACAGCACCTTGAAGGTCCCGCCATAGGCGGCGTCCACCCGCTCGAGCGCGAGCAGCCGCCCCGACTGGTCCTCCGCCTCGGGCTTCACGTCGGACCGCACCGAGAGAAGCGCGCGCGTGTAGTCCTCGCGCGGGCGCTCGATCACCTGCTCGACGGGCCCGTGCTCGACCGTCTTGCCGTGGCGCAGCACCATGATCTCGTCGGAGATCTGCGCCACCACGGCGAGGTCGTGCGTGATGTAGATCGCCGAGACGCCGGTCTCCTCGATCGCGCGCTTGATCGCGGCGAGCACGTCGATCTGCGTCGTGACGTCGAGCGCGGTGGTCGGCTCGTCGAAGACGATGAGGTCGGGCTCGGGGCAGAGCGCCATGGCGGTCATCGCGCGCTGGAGCTGCCCGCCCGAGACCTGGTGCGGGAAGCGCTCGCCGAAAGTCTCGGGGTCCGGCAGGCCGAGCACGCCGAAGAGCATGCGCGCCCGCTCCCACGCCGCCGAGCGCGACATCAGCCCGTGGCGCAGCGTCGCCTCGATCACCTGCTCGCCGAGCCGGTGCGCCGGGTTGAACGCGGCCGCCGCCGACTGCGCCACATAGGTCACGCGCCGCCCGCGGATCTGGCGGATGCGCCCGGCCCTCAGGTCGAGGATGTCCTCGCCGCCGAGCCGCACGCGCCCGCCGGTGATCCTCACCCCGCCGCGGCCATAGGCGAGCGCGGCGAGCCCGATCGTCGACTTGCCGGCGCCCGACTCGCCGATCAGCCCGAGCACGCGACCGCGCGCGAGGCGGAAGCTCACGCCCTTGACGATCTCGATCTCGCGCGGCGGCTCGCCGGGGGGATAGGCCGTCGCGCCGATCATCAGGTCCTCGACCTCGAGGACGGCGTCGCCCCGGCCCGCGTCGGCGCTCATCCGCGCCCGCCCTTGAGGCTCGCGGTCCGGTTGAGCAGCCAGTCCACCACGAGGTTCACGCAGACCGCGAGGATCGCGATCGCCGCGCCCGGATAGAGCGCCGCCGGCACGAGGAAGATGATCCCGTCGCGGTTGTCCTTCACCATGCCGCCCCAGTCCGCCGCCGGCGGCTGGATGCCGAGGCCGAGGAAGGAGAGCGTCGAGAGGAAGAGCACCGCGAAGGCGAAGCGCAGGCCGAACTCGGCGATCAGCGGCGTCCACACGTTCGGCAGGATCTCGCGGAAGATGATCCAGCCCCAGCCCTCGCCCCGGAGCCGCGCCGCCTCGACATAGTCCTGCACCACCACGTCGATCGCCACCGCGCGGCCGAGGCGGTAGACCCGCGTCTGGTCGATCACCGCCATCACGAGGACGAGCACGAGCACCGTCTGCGGCAGCGCCGCCAGCACCACGAGGGCGAAGATCAGCGTCGGGATCGCAAGCAGCAGGTCGTTGACCCGGCTGAGGATCTGGTCGGTCCAGCCGCCGATCACCGCCGCGGTGAAGGAGAGCAGCATGCCGATCGAGAAGGCGAGCAGCGAGGCCGCGAGCGCGACCGCGATCGTGGTCTGCGCGCCGTGGATCAGGCGCGAGAGCATGTCGCGCCCGAGATTGTCGGTGCCGAGCCAGTGCGCGGCCGAGGCGCCCTCCCACACGTCGCCGACGATCTCGCGCTCGCTGTAGGGCGCCACCACATCGGCGAAGATCGCGCAGAAGGCGAAGATCAGGCAGCCGGCGAGGCCGATCCGCGCGCTCCACGGCATGCTCTTGAGGAGGTCGCTCACTTCGGATGCCTGAGGCGCGGGTTGGCGAGGATCGCGCCGACATCGGCCAGCATGTTGAGCACGATGTAGACGGCGGCGAAGACGATGCCGCAGGCCTGCACCACCGGCATGTCGCGGAGGCTGACCGCGTCGACGAAGTACTGCCCCATGCCGGGATAGGTGAACACCACCTCGACGACGACGACGCCGACCACGAGATAGGCCATGTTGAGCGCGACCACGTTGATGATCGGCGCGACCGCGTTGGGCGCGGCGTGCTTCCAGATGATCCGGAGCTTGGAGAGCCCCTTGAGCTCGGCGGTCTCGATATAGGCGCTCTCGAGGATGTTGAGGATCGCGGCGCGGGTCATCCGCATCATGTGCGCGATCACGACCACCACGAGCGTCATCGCCGGCAGAAACACCAGCTGGACGTTCGCCATGATCCCGTCGCGCCAGTTCGGGATGATCGGCGGACCGTCGCCCAGGCCGAACTGCAGCGCGAAGAAGAAGATGAAGAGATAGCCGACGAAGAACTCCGGCATGGAGATCGCGACCAGCGAGGTGACGTTGATCACGCGGTCGGGCAGCCGGTCGCGGTAGAGCACGGCGAGCATGCCGAGGAAGATCGAGAGCGGCACGGCGATCACGGCCGCCACGGCGGCGAGGAAGAGCGTGTTGCCGAGGCGCTTGAGCAGCTGGTCCGCGACGCGGGCGCCGCTCGCCCAGCTCTCGCCGAAATCGCCCACGAGCACGCCGCCGAGCCAGTCGAGGTACCGGACCACCACGGGCTGATCGAGCCCGAGCCGGGCGCGGGTGTTGGCGATCGCCTCGGGCGTCGCCGACTGGCCGAGATAGTTGGCCGCGAAGTCGCCCGGCAGCGCCTCGACCCCGATGAAGAGCAGCATCGAGATCGCCAGCAGGAGGACGGCGCCGATCCCGACGCGCTGGAGCACGAGCGTCCAGACCGGCGAGAGCAGTCGCCCGGCGCGCGCCTCGCGGGACGGGGCCGCCGCGGCCGGATCGGCTGGCCTGTCCCGCGCGGGCTGGAGGGGCTGGGTCTCGGTCATTGCGCGAGGATGCCCCGCCCCCGGCGTGTGGACAACCCATTAACCGTCATCGCGCGAGACCGACGCCGCGATCGGGCGCGGCAGGCTTCCACTGCGCCCGCTCCTTCGCTAAGCGACAGGGGTGCCGGCCGCGCGGCGCCCGCGAGAGGCGTTGCGGCCGCGATCGGCGAAGCCCGAGGGAGGATCGAGCAGGATGGCCGCGAAACCCAAGATCTGCGTGACCCGGCGCTGGCCGGCCGCCGTCGAGGCGGTGCTGCAGGAGCGCTTCGACACCACGTTGAACGCCAAGGACAAGGCGATGAGCCCGGGCGAGCTGCGCGCGGCGCTCAACCTCTACGACGCGGTCCTGCCGACGGTGACCGACAAGATGGGCGCGGACGTGCTCGAGCACCCGGCGCGCACCAAGATCCTCGGGAATTTCGGCGTGGGCTTCAACCACATCGATCTCGAGGCGGCCAAGGCGGCGGGCCTCGTGGTCACCAACACGCCGGGCGTGCTGACCGACGCCACCGCCGACATCGCGCTCACCCTGCTCCTCAACGTCGCGCGGCGCACCTGGGAGGGCGAGACGATGCTGCGCCGCGGCGAGTGGACCGGCTGGCGGCCGACGCAGCTGCTCGGCGTCGGGCCGCAGGGCAAGACGCTCGGCATCGTCGGCATGGGCCGCATCGGCAAGGCGATGGCCAAGCGCTGCCACCACGCGCTCGACATGAAGGTCGTCTTCTACGACGCCTTCCCGGTGCCGGACGCCGGCGTGCCGGCCGAGCAGCTCGAGAGCGTCGACGCCGTGCTCGAGGTCTCCGATATCGTCTCGCTCCACTGTCCCGGCGGGGGCGAGAACATCCACCTGATCAACGCCGAGCGGCTCGCCCGGATGAAGCGGGGCGCCATCCTCGTGAACTCGGCGCGCGGCGACATCATCGACGAACAGGCGCTGGTGGCCTCGCTGAAGTCGGGCCATCTCGGCGGGGCGGGGCTCGACGTCTACGAGTTCGAGCCGAAGGTGACGCAGGCGCTGACCGAGATGGCCAATGTCTGCCTGCTGCCGCATCTCGGCTCGGCCACCACCGAGACGCGCGAGGCGATGGGCATGACCGTGGTCGAGAACGTCACCGCCTTCTTCGAGGGCCGCGAGCCGCCCAATCGCGTCGCCTGAGGCCGGTGGCTCGGGCGGGAGGGCCCCGGCCCTCCGGCTCGCCCGTGGCGGCTCGTTTTTTCACCTGTAATGTTATGTTATAACATTGCATATTCCCTCGGCCGGCCCGCACCAGGCGACCGGCGCAACGAGGGAGACAGTCATGAGAACCAAGACCGTGGCGATCGCCGCCCTGGCGACCGCCGTCGCACCCGTGGCCAAGGCACAGATCTTCGAGGTGATCCACCCCGATGTCGTGCCGCAGGGCTTCGAGCTCGAGATCCTCAACGGCGTCGCGCTCGACGACGTGGAGGACGGCGAGGAGCGCTCGGCGCACGAATTCGCCATCGGCTACGGCGTCACGAGCTTCTGGAAGACGACGCTCGCCGCCGAGATCGCGAACCCCGAGAACGAGAGCGCCGAGTTCGAGGCCTTCGAGTGGGAGAACGTGCTGCTCCTGCCGTTCGGAGAGGGGCACGGCCATGGCGGGCACGACCACGGCGAGCACGGCGTCTTCGCGCTCGAGGCGGTCGGGGTCTTCGTGGCGCTCGAGGTGCCGAACACCGGCGGGATCAATGCGGGCGCGGTCGAGGTGGGCCCGATCGCCGAGGTCGCCATCGGCCCCGTGGAGACGATCGCCAACGTCTTCTTCGAGGTGCCGTTCGAGGACGGAGAGGGCACAGGTCTCGCCTACGCGCTCCAGGCGAGCACACCGGTGATCGACGCCCTCTCGCTCGGCGTCGAGGTGCATGGCGGGGTCGAGAACGCCTTCAAGAGCGAGAGCGAGGACGAGCATTTCATCGGCCCTGCGGCCTATTACGAGTTCGATCTCGGCCGCGGGCGCGCGCTCGAGCCGCGGCTCGCCATCCTCTTCGGCATCACCGAGGACGCGCCCGACGCGATCCTGTCGCTGAACTTCGAGCTCTTCTTCTAGGCGCGACCGGGCGAGGCCGGGGCGCCCCGCAGGGCGGCCCGGCGCTCCCGGGACGAAACCGGTTGTGTCCTCACACGGGATCGGTAGGCTCGGCCGCGAGCGCCGTCAGAGCGCATCACAGCCACAGGGAGTCCTCCGATGACCCGCATCAAGACCGGCCTTCTCGCCGCCACCCTCCTCGCCTTCGGCGCCGCCGAGGCCGCGGCCCTCGAGTGGAACGTCTCGCTCTGGGGCAAGCGCCGCGCCTTCACCGAGCACGTGCACAAGCTCGCCGAGCTCGTGGAGCAGAAGACGAACGGCGAGTTCACCCTCAACATCTCCTATGGCGGCCTGTCGCGGAACACCGAGAACCTCGACGGGATCGAGATCGGCGCCTTCGAGATGGCGCAGTTCTGCGCCGGCTACCACCCGGACAAGAACCCGACGATCACCGTGCTCGAGCTGCCCTTCCTCGGCGTCTCCGATCTCGGCAAGGAGGTGGCGGTGGCCCGCGCGGTCTACGAGCACCCGGCGACGCAGCGCGATCTCGCCCGCTGGAACGCCAAGCTGCTGATGACCTCGCCGATGCCGCAGTACAACCTCGCGGGCGTGGGCGAGGCGCCGACCGAGCTCGAGGACTTCGAGGGCCTGCGCGTGCGCGCCACCGGCGGCCTCGGCGAGGCGTTCCGCACGGTCGGCGCGACGCCCACCTCCGTGACCGCGACCGAGGCCTACGGTGCGCTCGAATCGGGCGTGGTCGACGCGGTCTCCTTCGCGCAGCACGCGCATCTCTCGTTCCGCACCATCGACATCGCCGACTGGTGGACCACCAACCTCAACCCCGGCACCGTCAACTGCCCGGTGGTGGTCAACATCGACGCCTACGAGAGCCTCTCGGAGGAGCACCGCGCCGCGCTCGACAGCTCGATCGACGAGGCGATCGACCACTACCTCGCGAATTACGGCGAGCTGCTGGCGCGCTGGGAGCAGATCCTCGCGGAGAAGTCGGTGCAGAAGGTCGAGATCCCCGAGGAGGAGATCGCGGCGTTCCGCTCCAAGGCGGCCGATCCGATCCGCGCCGAGTGGATCGCCAGCATGGAAGCGCAGGGCGTGCCGGGCCAGGAGCTCTACGATCTGACGCAGGAGGTGCTCCGGAGCTGCCGCGAGACCGGCAAGGCCGTCACCGCCTCGGGCGTCGAGACCGACTGCTGATCCCGCGCGGGGGCGCCGCGCCCCCGCTTCCCCGGAGCGCGCCATGTCCGAACAGTCCGTCCGGTCCGATGCGAGCGCGGTCAGCCGCGCCGACCGGGCGCTCTACGCGGTCGAGCGGGCGCTCACGCTGATGGCGGGGCTCGCGATCCTCGCGGTGATGCTCGTGTCGGTCGCCAACATCCTCGGGCGCAAGCTCTTCGACCTGCCGGTGCCGGGCTTCGTCGACTGGATGGTGCAGGCGGTGCCGGTCATCGCCTTCCTCGGCATCGCCGCCTGCCAGCGCGTCGGCGGGCATATCCGGATGGACATCCTGGTCGGCCAGCTCCGGGGCCGCGCGCTCTGGCTCTTCGAGTTCGTCTCGGTCCTCCTGATGCTCGCGCTCACCCTGGTGATCGCCTGGGGCGCGTTCCTGCATTTCGAGCGGAGCTTCGACTGGGGCTCGCCCTCGTGGTCGCGCGACAGCACCATCGATCTCGGCCTGCCGACCTGGCCGGTGAAGCTCCTCGTGCCGGTGATGCTGTGGCTGCTGGCGCTGCGGCTCGCGCTCCAGCTCTGGGCCTACGGCCGGGCGCTCCGGCGCGGCGAGGAGCGCCCGGTCGCCGTGCCGCTGATCGAGAGCGCGGCCGAACAGGCCGCGGCGGAGGCCGAGACGGTCTCGGGCGCGGCGGTCGACGCCGAGGCGGGCGGACCGGGCAGCGAAGAGCCGGCGCGCGCGGGACGCGCGCACCGGCGATGAGCCGCCCGAGGCCGCCGAGCCCCCCGACGCCGCCCGGTGCCGCGCGATGACCACGATCGAGGTCTCCATCCTCCTCGCCGGCGTCCTGATCCTGCTCGTGCTGCTCGGCATGCGCGTCGCCTTCGCGACCGCGCTCATCGGCTTCGTCGGCCTCGTCTGGATCTTCGCCGAGCGGCAGGGCTTCGCCCGCGGCTTCGAGACCGCGCTCAAGATCGCGGGCCAGGTGCCGCACTCCAAGATGTCGACGCACGTGCTCTCGCTGATCCCCACCTTCATCCTGATCGGCTATCTCGCCTACTATGCCGGCCTCACGCGCGCGCTCTTCGAGGCGGCCAAGCGCTGGGTCGCCTGGCTGCCGGGGGGCCTCGGCGTCTCGACCGTCTTCGCCACCGCGGGCTTCGCCGCGGTCTCGGGCGCCTCGGTCGCCACGTCGGCGGTCTTCGCGCGCATCGCGATCCCCGAGATGCTCAAGCTCTCCTACGACAAGCGCTTCGCGGCGGGCGTGGTCGCGGCGGGCGGCACGCTCGCCTCGCTGATCCCGCCCTCGGCGATCCTCGTCATCTACGCCATCATCACCGAAAGCTCGGTCGGCCAGCTGCTGATGGCGGGGTTCCTCCCCGGCCTCGTCTCGGCGCTCATCTACGGCGGGCTGGTGATCGGCCTCGCCCGGCTGCGCCCCGATCTCGGCCCCCCGGTCGGCGGCTTCACGTGGCGCGAGCGGTTCGGCGCGCTGCCGGGGGCGCTGCCGATCCTCTTCGTCGTCTTCATCATCATCTTCTGCATCTACGGCGGCTGGGGCACGCCCACCGAGGCGGGCGCCCTCGGCGCCTTCGTCGTGCTGCTGATGGCGCTCGCCCGCGGCATGCGCTGGAAGGAGCTCTCGGGCGCGCTGGTCGAGAGCGCCAAGCTGACGGCGATGATCTTCACGATGATCTGGGGCGTGCTGATCTATGTGCGCTATCTCGGCTATGCCGACCTGCCCGGCGCCTTCGCCGACTGGATTGCCGGGCTCGAGCAGTCGCCGATGCTGACGCTCTTGATGATCCTCGGCGCCTACGTGATCCTCGGCATGTTCATGGACGCGATCGGCATGCTGATCCTCACCCTGCCGATCACCTTCCCGGCCGTGATCGCGCTCAACGGGGGCGAGGGGGGCAGCGCGGAGGAGAGCGCGCTCGGGATGACGGCCGACCAGTGCGCCGTCTGGTTCGGCATCATCGTTGTGAAGATGGCCGAGCTCTGCCTGATCACGCCGCCCATCGGGCTCAACTGCTACGTGGTGGCGGGCGTGGCCGGCGAGCGCCACGACATCAGCGTGCAGGACGTCTTCCGCGGCGCCTCGCCCTTCTTCCTCGCCGATGCCGCGACGGTGGCGGTGCTGATCGCCTTCCCCGGCATCGTGCTGTGGCTGCCCTCCCTCGTCATCGGCTGAGGTCGGGACAAGGGGGCGCGGCGGCCGCGCCCCCGGAGGCTCACTGCCCCGGCGCGCCGAAGAGCGTGCGGTGCATCAGCGTGTAGACCTCGGTGTTGTCCATCAGCGGCTCCACCTGGTCGGCGTTGAGGCCGGCCGCGCGCACGAGGATGCCGCCGGCCACGTCGGCGTAGCCGGTGAAGGCGATCGCGAAGGGGTGGCTGACCCCGTTGGCGTCCGGCGCCGACATGAAGACGTCGCCGAAGCTGCCCTGCACGCCGTGCAGCACGCCGCCGCCCTCGGGCACCGCGGGCACCGGCTCGCCTTCCTGCGCGAGCGAGCCCGAATAGACCTGGAGCCCCGCGGCGTCGGAATCCGCCGCCATCACCAGCAGGGTGTCGGGGTTGGCCTCGACGAAGTCCATCGCCACGCCCACCGCGGCGTCGGCCCGGCCGAGGGCCTCGAGCGTGCCGGCGGCGTTCATGTTGTTGGCGATGTTGTCGGTGCCCTCCTCCTCGATGACGGCGAAGAAGCCGTCCTCGTCGCGGGAGATGATGGCGAGCGCGGCCTCGGTCATCTCGGCGAGCGTCGGCGCGCCCTCGATATAGGTCGGCTTGCCCTCGATCAGGTTCCGCTCGCGCTCCTGGTCGTTGAAGGTGTGGTGGCGGGCGAAGACGCCGAGCAGACGCTCGGTCGCCGCGAGGTCGAGGGCCGCGAGCTCCTCGGCCGTGTAGACCACGGTGTAGCCGAGCTCCTCGGCGCGCTCGATCAGGTTGAGGCCGTCCTCGCGCTCGCCGGCGCCGTGGCGGCCCTGAACGCCCTCCGGCAAGAGATAGCGCTCGCCGCCGGCCATGATCACCTGCGCGCCCGACTCGATCACCTGGCGCGCGATGTCCTCGCGGTCGCCGCGGCTCTCGTTCGAGGCGACGAAGGCCGCGGTGCCCGGCTCGGCGATGTGGCCGGTCTGGACGAGGGCGACCGCCTTGCCGGCGGCCATCGCCTCCTCGGCGATCGACATCTGCGCGCCCGAGGCCGCGGTGATCTCCTGATCGCGGTCGAGGCCGAAGCTGTCGTGGTGGACCTTGACGCCGTAGGCATGCACGGTCGCGCCGCCGTGGCTCGTGCCGGTCAGGCGGGTCCGCATGTGGCCGGTGTAGACGCCGATCGCCGGCAGGCGGTCCCAGTTGAGCTGGCCGTCGGGGCCGGCATGGGCGATGCGGGCCGCGGTCCAGTGGTTCACCCCGGTGCCGTCGGGGTGGAGGAAGATCACGTTGCCCGTGTCCTGGGCGCGCGCCGGGGCGGCGGCGAGGACGAGGGCGAGGGCCGTCGTCGGAAGCATGGTCCGGAGCATGGAGCACCTCGTTGGGTGGATGACACGACGGGCCGGCGCGGGCGGGTGGCGTCCCGCGCACAACCCCACGACATGAAGGCGGGCCGGCGGCGCGGACAACGTCGGTTCGGTGACGCTTCGTTGAATATTTCGCGGCGGACCGCGCGGGCGCAGGGCGGGCGGTGTGGCGAGACCCCGGGGCGGTTGCAGGCGCCGTCGGCCCGGCGGGTCCGCGCCGCCCGGCCCCCCGCCGCCGGGTACCATCGCGGCGCGTGCTCGGTCTCCGCAGATTTCCTGATTTGCGCTCGCGCCCGCACGTCGCCACGATCCCGGGTCGGTGCAGGACGGGAGGCGGCGATGTACACGATCACCATCGGCGACAAGGCCTATTCGAGCTGGTCGCTGCGCGGCTGGCTGCTGCTCGCGGCCTTCGGGATCAAGCACGAGGAGGACCTCGTGCCGATGTACACGCCCGCCTTCGACCGGATGCGCGCCGAACGCGCTCCGGCGCGCACCGTGCCCCAGCTCTCGTGGCGCGAGGACGGCGCGACCCGCCGCGTGTGGGACACCGTCGCGATCGCCGAGACGCTCGCCGAGCGCCACGCCGCGGCGGGCATCTGGCCGGCCGACCGGCGGCTCCGCGAGATCGCGCGCTGCCTCGTCGCCGAGATGCATGCGGGCTTCCCGGTGCTCCGCGGGGTCGCGCCGATGAACATGCACCGCGAGGGGCGCCCGCTCGCCACCGTGCCCGAGGGGCTCGGCGCCGATCTGGACCGGCTCGCGGCCCTCTGGGGCTGGGCGCTCGCGGAGACCGGGGGGCCGTGGCTCGCGGGCCCCGACTTCACGGCGGCCGACGTCTTCTATGCCCCGGTCGCCAGCCGGCTCCGGAGCTACGCGCTGACCCGGCCGGAGACGGCGGCCTATGCCGACCGGGTGCTGGGGCACGAGCCGGTGGCGCGCTGGATCGCCGAGGCCCGCGCCGACCCCCGCCGCATCGCGCTCTACGAGGAGATCGCCTGAGGCCGGCGGGTCAGTCGTCGGCCGAGCCCGCCGGCGCGATCCCGGTCATCAGGCCGATCGTCGTTCCGAGGAAGATCACGCTCATCACGCCCTGCATCGTGGCGAACAGCCGTGTGATCCCGTAGGGCGTGCAGTCGCCGTAGCCCACCGTGGTGAAGGTGATCGCCGACATGTAGAGATTGCGCTCCCAGGTCGGCTCGCAGCCCGCGGCCGTGATCGCCTGCCCCGGCTCGTAGCCGCCCGCCGGCCCGTAGACGAGCATGCCGTAGATCCCGGCAAAGCCGACGACGATCAGCCCGGCATGGCCGAACATGAAGAAGATGGTCGGCAGCGGGCGCACCTTCTGGTGGTAGTAGGCGCGCAGGATCAGCCCCACGGGCACCAGCATCAGCGCGACGATCACGAAGCTCGCGGCGAGCTCGCCCGGCGCCACGCGGTTGGGCGCGGCGAACGCCCATTCGAGGCCCCAGCCGAACAGGGCGATGGCGAAATGCAGGCCGAGCAGCACCGGGCCGTAGAAGACGTCGTCCTCGAAGATCACGCGGCGGAGCCCGTGGCGCTCGGGCGGCTCCGGCGGCGTCGGCGGCCGGCGGAAGATCTCGTCGAGCAGCGCCTCGAGTTCGGCCCGGTCGCGCTCGGCGAAGGCGTCCGGCCGGTCGCTGTCGATGTCGAGCACCGCGATCAGGTGGCCCTCGGCGTCGCGCACCGGCAGCACGATCTCCGAGCGCGTGCTCGACGAGCAGGCGATGTGATCCGGAAAGGCCTCGACGTCGGGCACGATCACGGTCCGCCCGGTGCGCGCCGCCGCGCCGCAGACCCCGCGGGCGAAGGGGATCGACAGGCAGCCATGCCCGCCCTGATAAGGCCCGATCGTCAGCATCTCGGGCGCGGTCACGCGGTAGAAGCCGACCCAGTCGAACCCCTCCGCGCCGTGATAGAGCTCGCAGGCGATCGTCGCCATCAGCGCCACGGGGTCGTCGACGCCCTCGGCGAGCGCGCGGATGCGCTTGCGCAGGCTTGCATAGTCGCGCCCCGTGGCGACGGCGCCCTCAGCCATCGCGCGCGGCCGCGACGGCCTCTCCGAACTCCGGAAGGAGGAGCTCCGGGTCCTCGATCCCGACCGAGACGCGCACGAACCCCTCGGTGATGCCGAGCGCCTCGCGCGCCGCCGCGCTCATGCCGCGATGCGAGGAGGAGGCGGGGTGGGAGAGCGTCGTCGCGACGTCGCCGAGGGTCGGCGCGAAGGGCAGGTGCTCGGCCGCGCGCAGGAAGCGGTTGGCCGCGGCTCGCCCGCCGCGCAGGCGGAAGCTCACCATGTGCCCGCCATGCCCGCCGAGCAGCGCCATCGCGCGGTTGTGGTCCGGATGGTCCGGCCGCCCGGGATAGATCACCCGCTCGACGCCCGCGAGCCCCGCCAGATGGTCGGCGAGCCGCGCGGCGTTGGCCTCGGCCCGGGCATAGCGGAGCGCGAAGGTGTGGAGCCCGCGCTCGGCCAGCCAGCAGTCGAAGGGCGAGGGCGTCATCCCCCAGCTCGCCACGATGTCGTAGACCCGCCGCGCCGCCTCGGGCTCGCGCGCGCCGACATAGCCGAGCGTCACGTCGGCATGGCCCGCCAGCAGCTTGGTGACCGACTGGATCGTGTAGTCCGCGCCCCCGGGGATCGGGCGATAGGTCTCGGGCGTCGTGAACGTGTTGTCGACGGCGAGCGCCACGCCGCGCGCGCGGCAGGCGGCCGCGATCGCCTCCATGTCGGCCACGCGGAGCGTCGGGTTGGAGACGACCTCCACGAGCGCGAGCCGCGTCTCGGGCCGCAGCGCCGCGGCGAAGGCCGCGCCGTCGGTCGGGTCGACGAAGCTGACCTCCACGCCCATGCGCGGCAGCTCCTCGCGCAGGAGCCGCAGCGAGCGGCCATAGAGCTGGTCGCCCGCCACCACGTGATCGCCGCGGGCGAGGGTCGCGAGGAAGACGGCGCCGACGGCCGCCATGCCGGAGCCGGTGACGACGCCCCCGGCCGCGCCCTCCATCCAGTCGAGCTTCTCGGCCAGCACCGACCAGTTCGGGTGGCCCTCGCGCGCATAGGTGTAGCCCGCCGCGCCGCCCTCGTAGGTCGCGTCGAGCGCGTCGGCGTCCTCGGCCTCCCAGGCGACGGCCGGCCAGATCGGCGTGACGAGCGGGCGCGTCGCGCTCGCCGGCCACCGGCCCCGGCGCACGACCGAGCGGTGATCGCGGCCCGGCGCGTGGTCCTCTGCCATTTGCGCGTCTCCCCCGCTCGGCCTAAGGCATTGGTTCGCCTGCCGAGTTAATCGCCGCGCGACGGCAGGGTCAATCGCGGGAAGGGAACGATGCCGAAACGCCGCGCGATCGCGCTGCTCATCCTCGCCGAGGTCGCCGCCCTCTCGGTCTGGTTCTCCGCCGCCGCCGTCACCGCCGAGATGGCGCGCGAGGCGGGGCTCGCGGCGGGCGATCTCGGCCCGCTCTCGACGGCCGTGCAGCTCGGCTTCGCGGCGGGCGCGCTCGGCTACGCGCTGCTCGGCCTCGCCGACCGCTTCGACCCGCGAACGGTCTTCTGCCTCTCCGCGCTGGTCGCCGCGGCGGCCAATCTCGCGCTCCTCGCCCTGCCGATCGGCGGGTGGGCCGCGGTCGCGGCCCGCGCGCTCGCCGGCGCGGCCCTCGCCGGCGTCTACCCGGTCGGCATGAAGATCGCGGTCGGCTGGGGCACGCGCGACCGCGCGCTCCTCGTCGGGCTCCTGATCGGCGCGCTGACGCTCGGCTCGGCCTCGCCGCATCTCCTCGCCTGGGCGGGCGAACGCGCCGGGCTCGACTGGCGCGCGGTGGTCGCGGCGAGCTCGGCGCTCGCGGCCGCGGGCGGGCTCCTCGCGCTCGCCACGGCCCTCGGGCCGCACCACGCGCGCGCCGCCCGGCTCGATCCCGGCGCCATCCGCCTCGCCTGGACCGAGCCGCGGCTCCGCTATGCGATCCTCGGCTATCTCGGGCACATGTGGGAGCTCTATGCCTTCTGGGCCTGGGTGGGCGTGGCGGCCGGGCTCTCCCTCGCCGCCGCCGGAGCGGGGGATCCGGCCGCGGCCAAGCTCGTCGCCTTCGCCGCGATCGCGCTCGGGGGCCTCGCCTGCGTGCCGGCGGGCTGGCTCGCCGACCGCCTCGGCCGGGCCGAGGTCGCGCTCGGCTGCCTCGCGCTGAGCGGCGCGGCCGGGCTCGCCGCGGCCCTCGCCTTCGGCGGCGCGCCCTGGCTCGTCGCCGCGGCGCTCGTGCTCTGGGGGATCGCCATCATCCCGGACTCGGCGCTCTACTCGACGATGGTCGCCGATCACGCGCCGCCCGAGCGCGCGGGCTCGCTGATGACGCTGCAGACGGCGCTCGGCTTCCTGCTGACCGCGCTGACGGTGCAGGGGCTGCCGCTCCTCGCCGCCGCCGCGGGCTGGCCCTCGGCCCTCGCGGCCCTCGCGCTCGGGCCCGCCGCCGGAGCCGCGGCGCTCCGCGCCTATATCCGGCTCAGGCCGCCGCCTTCCACTTGATCGAGCAGCCCATGGAGGGCGTCTGCTCGCGCGGGCCCTCGCCGGTCTCGGCCACCTGGCGCATCGCCTCGAAGAGCTCGCGCGTCGCGTCGCGCCCGGCCGGCCGCGCGCCCGAGCTGTCGAGCCGCCCGCGATACTGGAGCCCGAGATCCGCGTCGTAGCCGAAGAAGTCCGGCGTGCAGACCGCGCCGTAGGCCCGCGCCACCTCCTGCGTCTCGTCGTGGAGATAGGGGAAGGGGAAGCCGTGCTGCTCCGCGAACCGGCGCATGTTCTCGAAGCTGTCCTCGGGGTGGGTCGTCGCGTCGTTCGAGCAGATCGCGGCGATCCCGATCCCGAGCGGCATCAGGTCCCGCGCGTCGCGCACCATCCGGTCGGCCACCGCCTTCACGTAGGGACAATGGTTGCAGTTGAACATGATCAGCGTGCCGCGCGGCCCCCGGATGTCGGCGAGCGCATGGGTCTTGCCGTCGGTCGCGGGCAGGCGGAAGTCGGGCGCGGGGCGGCCGAACTCGCAGATCGGCGTCTCCTGAAGGGCCATCGGTGGTCTCCCGGTTCTGGGTCTTCGGGCTCCCCTAGCACGCCCCGACCGCCCCGGTCACCCGCCCTCGGATCGGCGCGCCGGGGTGGGCGGGCGGGCGGCGGGCCGATCCGAGGGCGTTCGACACACTTGAAATGTGGCCGGTTTGAGGCACTATCTGTCTCGGGTGACCATGAGCGGGGGTGCGTTGTGAGCCGGATGGAGTTGTCGGCATGGACTTCGAAACCGCACCCCGAATCGTGGAGGCGTTCGAGCTGAGCACGTCGCAGACGATGCTGCTCGCCGTCGTCGTGCCCCTGACCATCGCCGTCGTCGTCGGCCTCGAGCGGGAGCTCGCGCTCTTCGCGGCCTGCGCCGGTGTGATCGCCGCGCTTCTCGCGGGCTCCGCCTGAGCCCCCCGAGCCGCCGGCTCAGGCCCACCATCGCGCGGGCTTGGCGCTGAAGCCCGCGCGCGCCTCGAGCGCGGCGGCGAGCGCGACGATCTCGGCCTCGCCCCAGGCCCGCCCGATCAGCTGGAGCCCGAGCGGCAGTCCGTTCGCCCCGAGCGCCACCGGCAGCGCGATGCCGGGAAGCCCCGCGAGGTTGAGCGTGACCGAGAACACGTCCTGCAGATACATCGCGACCGGGTCGCCCTCCATCGCGCCGAGCGGGAAGGCGGTGCCGGGCGTCACCGGCGCGAGGATCGCGTCGACCTCGGCGAGCGCCGCGTCGAAGTCGCGCCGCACCAGCGCCCGCACCTTCTGCGCGCGCAGGTAGTAGGCGTCGTAGTAGCCGGCCGAGAGCACGTAGGCGCCGATCATCACGCGGCGCTGCACCTCGGGCCCGAACCCCTCGGCGCGGGTCTTCTCGTAGAGATCGACGATCCCGTCGCCCTGCTCGAGGCGCGCCCGGCGGCCATAGCGGACGCCGTCGTAGCGCGCGAGGTTCGACGACGCCTCGGCCGGCGCGATGATGTAGTAGGCCGGCAGGGCGGCCTTGGTGTGGGGCAGGCGGATCTCGAGCGTCTCGGCGCCCGCCTCGCGCAGCATCGCCGCGCCCTCGTCCCAGAGCCGCGCCGTCTCCTCGGGCAGCCCCTCGCGGTACTCCACGGGCAGGCCGATCCGCGTGCCGCGGATGTCGCGCCCGATCGCGGCCTCGTAGTCCGGCACGGCCGTGTCGACCGAGGTCGAGTCGCGCGCGTCGTGGCCGGCCATCCCGCCGAGCAGGATCGCGGCGTCGCGCACGGTCTTGGCCATGGGGCCCGCCTGGTCGAGCGAGGAGGCGTAGGCGACGATCCCCCAGCGCGAGCAGCGGCCATAGGTCGGCTTGATCCCGACGGTGCCGGTGAAGGCCGCGGGCTGGCGGATCGAGCCGCCGGTGTCGGTGCCGAGCGCGGCAGTGCACAGATCGGCCGCGACCGCCGCCGCCGAGCCG
>CAZWDE010000001.1:23166-44264 GCA_964632555.1 uncultured Limibaculum sp. | reverse complement strand
CCGGGATCATGCAGCACACGAGCCCCGCGCGCCTGATGCAGCCGATGAAGCGCGTGGGCCCGCGCGGCTCGGGCGACTTCGCGCCGATCTCGTGGGAAGAGGCGCTCGAGACCGCGACGGCCTGGCTCTCGGAGATCCGCGGGACCGACCCGAAGAAGCTCGCCTTCTTCACCGGGCGGGACCAGTCGCAGTCCTTCACCGGCTGGTGGGCGCAGCAGTTCGGCACGCCCAATTACGCCGCGCATGGCGGCTTCTGTTCGGTCAACATGGCGACGGCGGGGATCTACACCCTCGGCGCGGCGTTCTGGGAGTTCGGCAGCCCGGACTGGGAGCGCACGCGGCTGTTCCTGATCTTCGGCGTCGCCGAGGACCACGACAGCAACCCGATCAAGATCGGCCTCGGGCACCTGAAGACGCGCGGCGCCAAGGTGATCGCGGTCAACCCGGTGCGCACGGGCTACAACGCGATCGCCGACGAGTGGGTCGGCATCACGCCGGGCACCGACGGGCTCTTCGTGCTCGCGCTCGTCCACGAGCTGCTGCGCACCGGCCATGTCGATGTCGACTATCTCGCGCGCTGGACCAATGCCGGATGGCTCGTCGACCGCACGCCGGGCCCGAATTTCGGCCTCGTGGTGCGCGACGAGCAGGGGCGCGCGCTGGTCTGGGACCGCGTGACGGGGCGCCCGCAGCCCTTCGACGCGCCGGGGCTCGCCCCCGCGCTCAAGGGCGAGGTGCCCTCGCCCTCCGGCGGGCGCGCGGTTCCGGTCTTCGAGCTGATGGCGCGGAAATATCTCGAGCCCGATTTCTCGCCCGAGGCCGTGGCCGATCGCTGCGGCGTGACGGCGGCGACGATCCGGCGCATCGCCGCCGAGCTCGCCGATGCGGCGTTCAACCACGCCTTCGAGATCGCGCAGCCCTGGGAGGACTTCCGCGGCGAACGGCACTCCGGCTTCACCGCGCGGCCCGTGTCGATGCACGCGATGCGCGGGATCTCGGCGCATTCCAACGGCTTCCAGACCGCGCGCGCGATCCACCTGCTGCAGATCCTCCTCGGCACGGTCGAGGCGCCGGGCGGCTTCCGCGCCAAGCCGCCCTATCCGAAGCCGGTGGAGGCGCACCCGACGCCGCATTGCGTCTGCCAGCCCAACTGCCCGCTGCCGGGACCGCATCTCGGGATGCCGCGCGGCCCCGAGGACCTCGCGCTCGACGCGGACGGGCGGCCGGTGCGGATCGACAAGGCGTTCTCCTGGGAGGCGCCGCTCTCGGCCCACGGGCTGATGCACATGGTGATCGCGAACGCCGTGGCCGGCGACCCCTACGAGATCGACTGCCTGTTCCTCTACATGGCCAACATGGCGTGGAACTCCTCGATGAACACGGCGTCGGTGATGGAGATGCTGACGGCCAAGCGCGAGGACGGCGAGTACAGGATCCCGAAGATCATCTATTCGGATGCCTATTCCTCGGAGATGGTGGCCTATGCCGACCTGATCCTGCCGGACACCACCTATCTCGAGCGGCACGACTGCATCTCGCTCCTCGACCGGCCGATCTCCGAGCCCGACATGGCGGCCGACGCGATCCGCTGGCCGGTGGTCGCGCCCGAGACGCAGGCCGAGGGCCGCGACGTGCGCGGCTTCCAGTCGGTGCTGCTCGATCTCGGCGCGCGGCTCGCGCTGCCGGGATTCGTCGACGGCGAGGGGCGGGCGCGGTATCGCGACTACGCCGACTACATGGTGCGCCACGAGCGCCGGCCGGGCATCGGCCCGCTCGCCGGCTGGCGCGGCAACGGCACGCTCGCGGGCCGCGGCGAGCCCAACCCCGACCAGCTCGCGCGCTACATCGAGGCGGGCGGGTTCTGGACCGCCGAGGTCCCCGCCGAGGCGCGCTTCATGAAGCCGTTCAACCGCGCCTACCAGGAGTGGGCGGTCTCGCTCGGCTTCTTCGACACGCCGCAGCCCTATGTCTTCCAGATCTACTCCGAGCCGCTCCGCCGCTTCCAGCGCGCGGCCGAGGGGCAGGGCGAGCGCCGCCCGCCCGAGCACCTGCGCGCGCGCGTCGCCGAGGCCTTCGACCCGCTGCCGACCTGGTGGGAGCCCTTCGAGGAGGCCGCGGTCGACACCGCCGCCTACCCCCTCCACGCGATCACCCAGCGCCCGGCCGCGATGTACCACGCCTGGGGCAGCCAGAACGCGTGGCTCCGGCAGATCCACGGCGAGAACCCGCTCTACGTGCCGGGCCCGGTGATGGACGCCGCGGGGCTCAAGGACGGCGACTGGGCGTGGGTGATCTCGCACCACGCGCGCATCCGGGTGCCGGTGCGCCGCATGGAGGCCGTGAACCCCCGGACCGTCTGGACGTGGAACGCGATCGGCAAGCGCGCCGGCGCCTGGGCGCTCCGCGAGGGCGCGCCCGAGACGACGCGGGGCTTCCTCCTCAACCACCTGATCCACGAGCTGCTGCCGCCGCGGGGCGACGGGCTCCGCTGGATGAACTCCGACCCGGTGACGGGCCAGGCCGCGTGGTACGACCTCCGCGTGCGGATCGAGCGCGCCGACCCGCCGGCGGACGGCCGCGCCGAGCCCCAGACCGGCGCCCAGACGAGCCCCGTCGGCCAGGGCCCCGACAGCCTCGCCTACGGCAAGGAGTTCGGATGATCCACGCCTCCGTCACGGGGGAGGGCGGCGTGCGGCTGGCGGCGCGGCTCGGGGGCACCGAGGGCGCGCCGGCGATCCTCTTCGTCCACGGCTGGTCGCAGCACTCGCTCTGCTGGCGCGGCCAGTTCGCCGGGGCGCTTGCCGACCGCTTCCGCCTCGCGGCGATCGACCTGCGCGGCCACGGCGCATCGGAGCGCCCGCCGCCGCCCGAGGCCTACGCCGACGGGCGGATCTGGGCGGCCGACATCGCCGCCGCGATCGACCAGCTCGGCCTCGGCCGCCCCGTCGTCGTCGGCTGGTCGATGGGCGGATGGGTGCTGCAGGACTATCTCCGCCACCATGGCGACGCGGGGATCGCCGGGCTCGTGCTCGTCGGCTCCTCGACCCGGGTCGGCAGGCTCGCCGATCCGGAGGTGGTCGCGCGGCGCAAGCCCGATGTGGTGGCGAAAGGCATGTATTCGGACGACCAGGAAACCCAGCTCGAGGCCGCCATCGCCTTCGCCCGGGCGATGACCGCGGCGCCGCTGTCGAAGCACGATCTCGCGCTGATCACCGGCTGGCAGATGCTCGTCGCCCCCGCGGTGCGCGCGGCCTGCCGCCTGCGCGACGAGGACTGGCGCGACGCGCTCTCGGGGGTTGCCAAGCCCGCGCTGGTGGTTCAGGGCGCGGCCGAGCGGGTCGCCCTGCCGCCGGTCTACGAGGAGATGATGGACACGCTGCCGAACGCCGAGGGCCGGGTCTACGAGGGCTCGGGCCACATGGCCTTCTGGGAGGAGACGGCGCGCTTCGACGCCGACCTCGCCGGGTTCGCGGCCGCCGCCCATGGCGCGGAGACCCGTCGATGACGCTCTGGCTGCTCGCGACCGCGCTCGCGGGCGCGCTGATCCTCGCCGCCGGGGTGGCGCTGCGCCGCGCGCAGGCGCGCTTCGAGGCGGGCCTGCGCGCCGCCGACGATCCGGTGGCCGACCATCCGGGCTCCAAGCTCTACCGCCAGCGGTTCACGGCGTGGCTCTTCGGCCTCGGCGAGGCCGACGCGCCGGGGCTCGGGCGCACCGTTCTCACGCTCGCGATGGTCGCCGCGCTCGGCGCCGCCGCGGTCTATTCGCTGCTGCCGGGGGTCTTCGAATGAGCCCCCGTCTCGTCGCGGCGGTCGTCCTCTTCGGCCTCGGCGCGGTCGCCGAGAGCGCCGCCGTCGACGGCATCTGGAAGACCGAGCCGCGCGACAACGGCGCCTATCTCGAGGTGCGGATCGGGCCCTGCGAGGACGACGCGACCGCCCGGTGCGGGGTCGTCCACGCGGCCCGCGCCGGCGCCCGGCCCGACATCGTGGGCGAGCCGATCCTGCGCGACATGCAGCCCGACGGCGAGGGGCACTGGACGCGCGGCGAGATCATCCGCCCGGGCGAGGGAACGGCCTACCGCTCCGAGATGACGCTCGAGGACGGCGTTCTGGTGGTGAAGGGCTGCGCCGTCGCCGGGCTCTTCTGCGGCAGCCAGGTCTGGGAGCGGGCGCCATGACCGCGCGCCGGTCGGCCGCCTGGCACCGGCGCCGCCGGCGGACGCCGGCGCTGGCCGCGGGGCTCGCCGCCGGCCTCGGCGCGGCGGAGGCGGTCGCCGCCCCGACGGCCGCCGTGGCCGTGACCGGCATCTGGCGCACCGAGCCGCGCTCCGACGGCAGCTTCGCCGATGTCCGCATCGGCCCCTGTCCCGGGCTCGCCGGCGAGGTCTGCGGCACCATCGTCGCGGTCGGGGGCGGCGCACCGGCCACCACGGTCGGCTTCCCGCTGATACGTCGGATGCGCGCCGACGGGCCCGGCCAATGGCGCGGCGGGCGGATCGTGCACCCGGTCGAGGGGACGGTCTACCGCGCCAAGCTCGACCTGCGCGAGGATGGCCTGCGGGTGCGCGGCTGCGTGCTGTGGGGGCTGCTCTGCGGCGGGCAGACCTGGACGAGGGTGCAATGAACCCGCGCGGCCGGCCGGGCGCGCGCAAGAGGGCGGAGGGAGAGCGGCGATGACCATGCTGCCGAAGACCGAGCCGGGCGCGAAGAAGCTCGGCCTCGTGATCGATCTCGACATCTGCGTCGGCTGCCACGCCTGCGCGGTCGCCTGCAAGGAGTGGAACACCGGCGGGCCCGGCGCGCCGCTCTCCGACCAGGACCCCTACGGCGCCGAGCCCTCGGGCACCTGGCTCAACCGGATCCACTCCTACGAGGTGCAGCCGGCCGCGGGCCCGGCCCAGATCGTGCACTTCCCGAAATCCTGCCTCCACTGCGAGGACGCGCCCTGCGTGACCGTCTGCCCGACCGGCGCCTCCTACAAGCGCGCCGAGGACGGCATCGTGCTCGTCAACGAGGACCACTGCATGGGCTGCGGGCTCTGCGCCTGGGCCTGCCCCTACGGCGCGCGCGAGCTCGACCGGGAGGCCGGCGTGATGAAGAAATGCACGCTCTGCGTCGACCGGATCTACGACATGACGATCCCCGAGCGGGACCGGGTGCCGGCCTGCGTCAAGGCCTGCCCCGCCGGCGCGCGGCATTTCGGCGATCTCGGCGACCCCGAAAGCGCCGTGAGCCGCCTCGTCTCCGAGCGCGCGGGCTTCGACCTGATGCCCGAGCAGGAGACGAAGCCCGTCAACAAGTACCTCCCGCCCCGCGCGCGCGACGCCGCCGCGGCGCCGGGGGGCTTCAACCTCGCCGCGCTCGCCGAGCCCGAGGCGAAGGGCTTCCTGGGCTGGCTCGACCGCGCGCTCGGCCGGCTCGAGACGGCGGAGCCCGGCGAATGACCCCGGCGCCGTCGCTGATCGTCTTCACGGTGCTCTCGGGGCTCGGGCTCGGGACGGTCGCGTGGCTCGGCCTCGGCTTCGGCGCTGGCGGATGGGCCTTTGCCTGGATCGCCTGCGCGGCGGCGCTCGCGGTCTCCGCGGCGGGCGGGGCGGCCTCGGTCGGGCATCTCGCCCGGCCCGATCGCGCATGGCGCGCGTTCAGCCAGTGGCGCTCGTCCTGGCTCTCGCGCGAGGCCTGCCTGATGGTGCTCACCCTCGCCCTCTTCGCGGTCTACGCGGCGGCCTGGACGCTGGGCGGCGTGCGGCTCTGGGGGCTCGGCTGGGCGGTCGCGGCGCTCGCGGGCGCGACGGTCTACTGCACGGCGATGATCTACGCCTCGCTTCGCACGGTGCCGCGCTGGTCGGTCCCGCCGACCTCGGCGCTGTTCCTCGCCATGGCGGCCGTCGGCGGGTTCCTCGCGGTCGAGGGGCTCTCGGCGGCCGCAGGGGGCGAGGCGCACCGGGGGCGCGCGCTCCTCGGCCTCGCGCTCGGCGCCGGCGTGGCGGTCTGGTGGCAGACGGAGGCGGCGGGCGCCGGGCGCGGCGCGCTCGGCTCGAGCCTCGGGACCGCCACGGGGCTCGGCCGGCGCGGGCGGATCCGCGCCTTCGAGGCGCCGCACACGGGTCCGAACTACCTGCTCGAGGAGATGGCTTTCCGCGTCGGCCGGCGGCGGGCCTTCGCGCTCCGCCGCGCGGGCGCGGTGCTCGGCTTCGCCCTGCCGGCGGCGCTGGTGCTCGCGGGCTACGCGCTCGGCGGCTGGACCCTGCTGCCGGCGCTCGTCGCCCATGTGGCCGGGATGCTGGCGCTGCGCTGGCTCTTCTTCGCCGAGGCCGAGCACGTGCAGGCGCTCTACTACGGCGACCGCGTGCCCGCGCCCGTCTGAGCCCGGTCCGCCCGCGCGGCGCCGGCCCCCGGGCCGCCGCGGCCGGCTCGCTCAGCCCTGCACGGCCGGCAGGCGATTGACGGCGTGGGCGGCGGCGAGACGCCGGCCGATCACGGCATAGTCCTCGATCCGCGTGCGCGCGAACCCGGAGATCAGCAGCGCCTCGCGCACCGGGCCGGCGAGCGTCGGGATCGCCCGCTCGACCGCCCCCGCGATCGCCGCGGCGTGCCGGCGCTGGCCGGTGATGTAGGGCAGGCCCGGCGTCGTCTCCGACCAGCCCAGCACGCGGAGACGCCCGACCGGGGCACCGGCCCCGTCGTGGCGGAGCGCCAGCGCCCAGGTCACCGCGTCGATCGCGGCCAGATCGGCCCGGCCGGCGGCGACCGCCTCGATCGAGCCGGCATGGCTCCCGGTGAGCACGACGTCGGCGAAGAACCGGCCCTCGCGCGCGAAGGCGGCGGTCTCGTGCATCAGCGCGCCGTAGCCCGACTGGCTGTCGCGCGCGTTGACCGCCGCGCGGCAGCCGACGAGCGCCGCGAGGCCGTCCGCCGGATGGTCGGCGCGAACCACGAGGGCGCTGCGGTAGGTGCCGGGCGGGCAGCCCTCGATCGCGTAGGCCGGGGTGCCGAGCAGCCCGACGCGGCCCTTGAGGGCGCTGACGAGCGGCAGCCCGCAGGTCTGGCCGAGGACGAGCTCGGGCGCGCTCCACAGGAGCCGCATCGGACGGCGCCGGTCGAGCGCCTCGGGCGCGTCGAGCCCGATGTCGCGGATCGCCTCGCGCAGATGCGCCCAGAGCGCGTCGGTCGCCGCCCGAAGCTCGGGGCGGTCGTACATCGGGAGCGCCGCGAGCCCCCAGTCGGCCCCCCGCCGCATCGTCCCGCCCGCGCGCCGGTCAGCCGGAACGGCGCTGCGGGTCGGCCTCGGACGCGACGAGCGGATGGGGGACGGGGTCCTTCCGCGTGAGGAAGTGCCGCGCGACCACCTCCGCGTAGGAGCGGTAGCTGTAGCCGTGGTTCATCTCGAGAAACCGCCTGCGCCGAGCCCTGTAGAAGGCCGGCAGCTTATACCAGGCGAGGCCCGGATGGCCATGGTGGACCGCGTGCAGGTTGTTGTTGAGAAAAAGGAAGGCGAGCGGGCCGCTGTCCTCGATGATCACGCTGCGCCCGCGCACGGCCTCGTGGGCCTGGTGCTCGAGGAAGGTGCGGATCTTCAGGATCCCGAGCGCCGCATAGGCGGCGGCGAGATAGGCGATCGGCGGCACCTCCCAGAGCCGGAGCCAGAGCACCACGGGCACGAGCGCCGCCAGATGCAAGGCCCAGGCGCGGGCCACCGCGCGATCGCCCGCGATCACGGCGACGGCGTCGTCGCGCCAGAACCGGGCGAGGCCGATCGCCGGGCCGAGGACGACGCGCCCGAGCAGCGTGTTGTTGGCCAGCAGGAGGGCGCGCACCGGGCCGGCGAGCCGGCGCCAGGTCGTGGGGCAGAGATAGTTGCTCTCCGGGTCGTCGTAGGGGTCGGTCAGGTTGGCGTCGCGGTGATGCGCGAGGTGGAGGTCGCGGAACCGGCCATAGGGGATGGCGAGGCCGAGCGCGGGGAAGACCAGCGCCGCATCGATCCGCGGGTCTCCCGTGGGATGCCCGTGCACCGCCTCGTGGGTGAGCGAGGAGTGGAGCACCACCAGCACCACGATCGCCGGCCAGGCCAGAAGCGGCAGGGCCGCGTGCAGCGCCGTCGCCGCCGCCCAGAGCGCGAGCGTGAGGACCATCAGCGCCGCCGTCGGCCACTCGACCGCCGCGAGGGCGGCGGACGGCACGGACCGGCGGGGCGAGGACGAGAGGGTGGGCATGGCCGCGAGGGTGCCGTGGAGGCCCGGGCGCGGCAATTGCGCGTGTTTGCATTGGGAATGGTTTGTTTGATGAAGGTCTGGCAGATTGCTGCGTGTTCGCATCGATTGCAGCGAAGGCGCGATGGCCCAGATCCGCCGGCACCTCGCCGAGACCTTCCGCAGCCGGCTCGCCCAGCTGGTCGACAGCCACCCGGGCGGGCAGGCCCGATTCGCGCGCGAGGCCGGGCTCGACCGCTCGGCGCTCAGCCAGTTCCTCGACCCGGCGAGCCTGCGGCTGCCGCGGGCCGAGACGCTGCGCGCGATCGCGCTGGCGCGGGGCACGTCGGTCGACTGGCTGCTCGGGCTCACCGCGGTGCGCGAGGGCGGCCAGCAGGTGGCCTCCTCGGTCGAGATCGAGACGGCCCTCGACGAGGACGGCGGCTCGCCGCTCGGGCGCTGGCAGCGCGAGGCGGAGGGCGGCAAGATCCGCTACGTGCCGTCCTCGCTGCCCGACATGTTCCGCCTCCCCGGGATCGCCGATCCGGGCGTCGACGCCGGGCGGGCCGAGGCGCGCGCCTCCCATGCCGACGCGCTGGTGGCCGACGCGCGCTTCCGCGACACCGATGTCGAGATCTGCATGGGCGCGCAGACGCTCGAGGCGCTGGCGGCGGGGCAGGGGCTCTGGGCTTCGGTGGCGCCCGAGATCCGCCGCGCGCAGCTCGCGCACATGGCGCGCGAGGCCGAGCGGCTCTACCCCGCGATCCGTCTCCATCTCTACGACGCCCGGCGGACCTTCTCGGCGCCGCTCACCGTCTTCGCCCTCAAGCGCGCGGCGATCTATCTCGGCCGCAGCTATCTCGTGGTCACGGCCACCGACCAGGTGCGCGGCCTCGCCCGGCATTTCGACGATCTGGTGCGCGAGGCCGTCGTTCCGCCCAACACGGCGCATGAGTGGCTGGCCGATCGGCTGCGGCCGGGGTGAGCCGCGGGGCGCTCGAGCGAGGGGGCGAGGCGGCGCCCTCGTGCCGGGAGGCCCGCGCGCCGCCGCCGGCCGCGAGCCGGCGTTCGCTCATCCCGGCCAGGACCGAGCCGTCGGCGGTGACTGGGCCGACGAGCACCGGCGAGGGATCGACGCGTCGCGCCGGGGGCCCGCATCGCCGCGCCCCCGCGATGCGGATCAGGGACCCGCGCGCGGCGCCTTCGCGGCCAGCCAGTGGTCGGGCATCAGGGCGGCCAGCGGCACCGCGCGGCCGTCGGGGAGGAGCACGCGGGTCGCGCGGTTGTCCTCGTGCAGGAGCGCGATGAGCTCCCGGCAGCGGCCGCAGGGCGGGAGCACGGCGCCGCGCTCGTCGACCGCGACCGTCGCGAGGATGCGCGTCTCGCCCGCCGTCACCATCGCCGCGATCGCCGCGTGCTCGGCGCAGAAGCCGATGCCGCAGGGGGCGTCGATGCAGACGCCGACATGGACGCGCCCGCCGGCGCAACGCACCGCGGCGCCGACCTGCCCGGCCTCGACCCGGTGGCTGCGCACCCGGCGCACCACCGAAAAGGCGGCCGCGACCAGCTCGGCGTCGCCGGCGGCGGCGCTGTCGTCATCCATGTCCATGCGCGGGTCCTCCCGGCAGGGAAGCTAGGCCGGCGCGGGGGCCGGGGAAAGCGCGGGCGGCGAGGCGCACCACCTCGGCCTCGCCGCGGTGGCGGGGGCCCTCGTCGAGCCGGACCCGCTCGGTGCGCGCCGCGACGGGCGTGAGGCGGGGCAGCCAGGCCAGCAGCCGGCCGAGATCCCAGAGCTTCGCCGGATCGTCGGGGCCCATGGGCCGGCCCGACTGCGCGGTCGCGAAACCCTCGAGGATCAGCCAGCCGCCGGGGGCAAGGGCCTCGGCTGCAAGCCGAACGGTGCGGTGGCGGAGCGCCTCGGGCCCCTGAAGATAGAGGATCGCCGCCGCCTCCCAGCGGCGCGCCCCGGGCGACCACCCGGCGAGGTCGCCGACGATCCGCTCGACCGGCACGCCCGCCGCGCGGTCGCGCAGACGCGCCCGGCGCGTCGCCTCCGCCGAGAGGTCGACGGCGGTGACGGCGATCCCGCGGCCCGCGAGCCAGGTGCCGTTGCGCCCGTCGCCGTCGGCCGGCAGCAGCGCCGTGCGCGCGGCGAAGTCGGGCCGCGACGCGATCTCGACGAGCCACGCGTTGGGCGCCTCGCCGAAGAGCCCGCCGGCCGCGGCGGCATAGCGCGCGTCCCACGCCTCGGCGGGTGTCAGGGGGCGTTCCACCGCACCGTCCCGAGGCCCGAGAGATCGTAGCCGCCGAGCGCGTCCGCCTGCTCGGCGAGGGCCGGGCCGCGGGCGAGGGCCAGCAGGCGCTGGAAAGGCGGCTCGAACCACGCGCGCCGGTCCACCACGAGGTCGTAGCGCTCGGTCAGCGTCGGCAGGAAGTCGAGCCCGAAGGCGCGTGCCATCGCCGCGAGGCCGGGCGCGGCGTCGGCCCGGCCCGCGCTCACGGCGGCGGCGGCGTCCGTCTCGGTGCGGGCGGGCTCGCCGGTCCAGCAGATCGCCTCGGGCGGGATCCCGGCCTCGGCCAGCAGGTGCTCGAGCAGCCGCCCGGCCCCGGCGCCCGGCTGGCGGCGCACCACGCGCCGGCCTTCGAGATCCTCGAGATCGGCCACCCGCCCCGCGAGGCCGGGCGCGAGGATCAGCCCCTGCTCCCGCCGCGCCCATTCGACGAGGACCACCGGCCGGTCCCCGAGGCGCTCGGCGACATGGGCGCGGTTCCACTCCGGCCCCGCCTCGCCCGGTTCGAAGAGATGGAGGCCGGCCGCGAGCGCCTCGCCCCCCGCGAGCCGCTCCAGCCCGTCGAGGCTGCCGTCGAAGAGGGTCGCGAGCCCCGAGCCCGAGGCCCGGATGGCCCAGTCGAGCAGGGGGTCGTGGCTGCCCGCGACGACGCGCGGCGGCTCCGGCTCGCGCGGGCGGTGGGAGCCCGCGCCGCGGATCCAGGCCGACAGCTCCTCGCGCGGGAACAGGAGCTTGCCGGTGACGCGGTGGCAGGGGATCTCGCCGGCGGCGGCCATGTCGTAGACCTTGCGCTCGCGCACGCGCAGCAGGTCGGCGACCTCCCGGGTCGTCAGGAAGGCCGGCAGCGGGCGCCCGCCGGGCAGGTCTGGATCGTCGGCCATGACCGAGTGATAGCGCCGCCGGCGCCTGCGGGAAAGCGGTCGGAGGCCGGCGCGGCCCGCGCCCGGGGAGAGTGGGTCGCTCCCCGGGCGCGCGCTGCGGTGCCGGCCGCCTCAGGCCACGGTGACGCCGAAGAGCAGAACGCCGGTGTCGTCGAGGTTCTGGTAGGCGTCGAGGGCGTCCGGCGAGCCGGCCACCTCGGCCAGGGCGTCGCCGCGGTCGATCTCGCCGGCGTCGAGGCGGGCCACGATGTCGTCGCGGTCGTCCCCGTCGAACGTCCCGTCGAGACCGTTGGCGATCAGCAGGTCGACGAAGGCGCCGTTGTCGAGATCGCCCGGGTTGGTCTCGGTGAACTCCATCGCGTCGACGAAGGAGTCGGCCACCGCGTCGAGCGTCGCGGTGCCCGCCGCGATCAGCCCGTCCCAGTAGGTGACGCCGGCGATGTCGTAGGTGCGGTCGAGCGCGAACTCGTAGAACCGCGCGATCGCGAGGGCGCTGTCGTCGTCGGTCGCCACCGCGATCTGGTCGGTGAAGACGATCGTCTCGGCGTCCTGCATCGTGACCGTCGGCGCCCCGGCGCCGGGGGCCGCGAAGCCGAAGCCGTTCTCGAGCGTGAAGAGCGTCGTCTCCGTGGTCGCGGCGTCGAACTCGACCGTGCGGGCCCGGACCGCGCCGCTGTCGAGACCGGCCTCGGTCTCGTCGAGGAGGCGCAGCACCGCCTCGATGTCGCGCGGGTCGAAGGCGGCGTTGCCCGCGGCGAGGCCGAGCGTGTCGATCACCTTGCCGAGATCGGTGAACTTGAAGTTGGCGTCGAAGTTCTGGATCTCGCCGTCCTCGGGGTCGCCGAACACCACCTGCGGTTCGTTGCTGCCGTCCTGCGTGACGAGGAGGCCGTTCGGGAACGCCTCGCCGAGCGGGGCCGAGAAGATGTCGAGCCCGTCCGATTCCTGCACGCCGTCGACCCCGCCCGCGCCGATCGCGAAGCTGCCGACGAACTCCTCGGTCAGCCGGTCGAAGACCGCGAAGGTCGCGTCGCCCTGCGAGGAGACGATGATCGCGCCCTCGCCGTTCTCGCCGTAGTGGATCGCGACGCCCTCGAGGTCGGGCACGAAGAACTCGCTGTCGATCGGCGCGATGGTCTCGATCTCGAGCGGCACGGTCGGCTCGGCGTCGAAGGCGATCAGGCCGAGCTCGCCCTCGCCGGTGACGAAGACGCGCCCGGTCTCGCGGTCGACCGCGATGCCCTCGGACTGGTAGTCGGCCGGATCGTCGCCGTCCTCGACCGGCAGGTCGATGATCCGCACCACCTCGGCGACAAGCCCGCCGAGGCCGTCGGCGGCGATCGAGAGCTGGGCGATCTGGTTGCCGTCGGCCTGGGTGACGAAGACGTACTCGGTGCCGTCGGCCTGGCTCGTGTAGGTCGCGAGGCCGTAGGCGGTCGCCTCGCCGTCGTCGACGCCGAAGATCGTCTCGGGTGCCGTGAAGAGCGGGCCGAGATCGGTCAGCGCGCCGCTCGCGGGGTCGATCGCGAAGGCCGCGAGGGTGTCGTTGGCCCGGTCCGACGCGATCACGAGGTCCGAGGTCTCGCTGGCGAGATCGCCCACGAGCACGTCGTAGACGATGTCGACGTTGTTGTAGCGGATGCCCGAGAGTTCCGGCTGGTCGAGGCGGAACACCTCGTCGCCCTCGAGATCGTAGACGCGCAGCCCGTCGTTCTTCATCGAGGTGATGACGAAGCTCGCCTCCGGGTCGTCCGGGTTGATCCAGATCGCCGGGTCGTCGGGGTCCGGGCCCTCCTCGGTGACGAAGGTCTCGGTCGCCGCGCGGCCGGTGTCGGAATTGTCGGTGAAGAGGCCGTCGACACCGGTCTCGAGGAAGATGCGGTAGGTCTCCTCGGGCGTGGTCTGGTCGCCCTCGAGCTGGCTCAGCTGGAAGTTGCGCTCGTCGGCGTGGGTGTAGGCGTGGACCAGGAGGCCCGCGGACTGCACGTCCTCGACGAGCGACGTCTCGACGAAGGAGAAGTCGTCCTCGGCGAGGCCCGGCTGGCTGATGATGGTGGAGAGCGACGGCCCGACGCCCTCGGCATAGACGTCGGCGATGGTCGCCGCGCCCTCGGGCGTCACGAGATCGCCGAAGGTCGTCTCGGCGGTGACGAGATCGCCGAGCGGCTCGTAGACCGACGGGTCGCCGCCCTCGACCCCCTCGAGCAGGCCGAAATTGTAGGCGATGTCCACCGTCGGGAAGGCGAGACCCGAGGAGATCAGCTGCACGAGCGGCAGGTCGACGCCGGCGGCCGGCATGATGTTCTGCTGGAGGTCGAGCAGGTTCTCGATCTCGAAGCTCTGGATGAAGACGCGGTCGGGGTCGGTGAAGCCCTCGGCGACGAGGGTGTCGACCAGCAGCTGGCTGGTGTCGATGCCGATCGGGGTCCCGTCGAGGAAGGTGCCGAAGTTCTCGAGATAGCTCGGCTCCTTGGTCTCGGGATAGATGCCGACGCCGGCCGCCTCGGCGAGCGCGATCACCTCGGCGAGCGTCGGGATCTCGAACTGGTCGTCGAACTCGGCCGACTGCGGGCGAAGGTCCGGATTGTCCTCCCGCGCGCGGAGGGTCTTGATCTCCTCGAGCGTGAAGTCCTCGGCGAACCAGCCGCCGACCGGCGCCGAGAAGCCCGGGATCAGCGACTTGACGGTGAGCCGGTCGGCGAATTCCGGCAGGTCGGCGACGTTGGTGGTCTCGAAGGTGACGATCGGGTTGCCCGCGTCGTCGAGCACGATCTCGCCGTTCTCGTCGAGCTCGACGGTCGCGAGGAAGGGCTCGTGCCGCGCGATCAGAACGCCGTCCGAGGTGGTGACGAGGTCGGGCTCGATGAAGTCGGCGCCGTTGTCGATCGCGAGCTGGTAGGCCTCGAGCGTGTGCTCGGGGCGGTCCGCCGACTGGCCGCGATGGGCGATCACGAGGGGCGCGGTCTCCGGGTAGCGGAGCTCCGAGGGCGTCTCGAGATCGGCCTCGATCACCGGGATCGTGTCGATCGCGATGTCGAGCAGGACGAACTGGTTGGCCTGCGGGCCGAAGGCCGAGAAGTTGTCGTCCGAGCCCACGATCAGCTGGATCGTGTCCTCGCTGGTGCGGGGCCCGACGGCGAGGCTCTCGATGTTGTCGGGCTCGATGCCGAAATCGGCGCCGAGATCGGCGATCAGCGTCTTCACCGCCAGTTCGTCGACGAGCGCCTCGATCTCGCCGTCGTCCTCCTCGAGCGGCAGCGTGTCGATCCCGATGACGTTGGTCGCGCCCTGCGTCTCCACCAGATAGATCTTGCCGGTGTAGCCGCGCTCGTCGAGCGTGGCGTCCTCGGGCAGGGTGAAGGACCGCTCGAGCGCGAGATAGGTGCCCGTGTTGTCGAGCGCGATCAGCTCGGTGAGGCCGCTGTCCGCGAAGGCGTCGGCCGGCACCGGCGCGACCGCGATCGGGTCGACCGCGTAGACGAACTCGGCGATCGCCTCGCCCGTCGCGGCGTCGGCCTGCACGATGCGGGCGAAGGCGGGGGTGTCGAGCGTCGCGCGCCCGCCGTCCTGCACCAGTCCGCCCTCGGTGGCATAGGTCACCGTCTTGCCGTCCGGGCTGATCGTCAGGCTCTCGAAGCCGAGATTGTCGAGCACGCCCGCGGTCTGCTCGCCGCCTTCCGTCTCGAAGGTCGGCACGAACTTGTCGTCGACCGGCAGCTCGCCGACCAGCACGCCCTCGCGGGTGACCTCGTAGACCGCCGGCGTGCCGTTGGCGTCGCGCTCGGAGGCGATCAGGAAATTGCCCGAGGGCAGGATCGCGATGCCCTCGGGATCCGGGTTGAGCGCGTTGAGCGTCTCGCCGGCCTCGTCCGTCAGGGTGATGACGTCGAGGATGGTCACGTCGCCCTCGTCGAGCGTGCCGTCGGAGAGGTCGATGGCGAGCTCGTAGAGGCGCGGGCTCGAGGTCTCGGTGCCGCGATCATCGGAGACGGCGAACCAGGTCTGGCCGAGCGGGTCGTAGACGAGGCCCGAGAGGCCGCCGAGCACGGTGCCCTCGAACTCGGTGCCCGAGGCGATCTCGACGAGGCCGGCGAACTCCGCGTCCCGCGCCTTCACCCGGTCGGGGCTGTGGGTGGTGCCGAGCGCCTCGATGCCGAGATCGACATAGACGAGGCGGTGGTCCGAGGTCGGGAAGTTGGTGACCGAGGCGAAGGGATCGTCGTTCGAGGGCCAGACCACGCGGCCGTCGACATACTCGAGGCCCGAGACCGAGGGCAGCGCGTAGTCGACCCGCAGGTTGCCCGGGCTGTTGTCGCGCGAGGGGTCGGACGCGTTGAAGCCGAAATCGGCCGTGTCGAAGGCCGGGTTGCCCTCGTGGTCGGCATTGGCGCCGAGCGGCTGGTCGAAGCTGCCCTCGCCGGTCGGCGTCACGCGCGGGTCGGTGGCCGAGCCGTTGATGATCGGACTGTCGGTGAACTGGTTGGCCGCGCCCGCCACGCTGTCGCCGTCGAACGGATCGGCGTTGTAGTCGCCCACGATCACGAAGCGCGCGCCGGCGTCGAGACCGCCCGCGACGCCCGCGTCGTCGGTGATGTACTCGGCGCCGTTCACGTAATCGACCCAGAAGCGGATCTCGTCGTGGTTGAGCTTGCCGTTCAGGTCCTCCGGGCCGTCGAACACCGGCGGGGTCGGGTGCGCGGCGAGGATGTGCACCGTCTCGCCGTCGACGATCACCGGCACGTCGACGTGGTTCTTGGCCGAGAGGCGGAAGGCGTTGGCCTCCTCCTCGGTGAAGAACGAGGTGTCGAGGTCGTTCGGGTTCTCCGGGTCGAACGGCCGCTCGGGATCGAAGAGCGGGCGGCCCATCTCGGTGTCGAACAGCAGCGCGCCCGGCATGTCGGCCCAGAGGAATTCCTGGAAGGTGCGGATGTTCGGCTCGTCGATCTCGTGCTGCGAGAAGATCACGAAGCCGAACTGGCCGGGGAAGAAGCCGAAGCCGAAGCTGTCGTTGGCGTAGGCGGGCGTGCCGATGTCGGCCTCGGTGGCGATCACGCCGTCGTTGTTCTTGTCGAAGCCGGTGAGGATGCCGGTGTTCGACGGCGCGACATAGACGAAGGGATACTCGATCGGGCTCTCCTCGCCCTGCGCCACGGAGAGGTAGTTCTCCTGGAAGAGCCGCGCCGCCTCGCCGCCGGCGTCGAAGTCGAACTCGTTGATCAGCAGCACGTCGGGGCGCGTGCGCTGGATCACCTGCGCGACGTCCTGCGCCTGCGTGTCGTCGGGCGTCGAGAGGTCGTCGATCAGCTCGCCCTCGGCGCCGCGGTTGAGCGAGGCGTTGTAGCTCGCGACGCGCAGCGTGCCGACCGTGTCGGCCTGGAAGTCGAGATTGACGATGCGCTCGTCGCGCGACACCGGCGTGTCGGCCTGCTGGAAGGCGGGCGCGCCCTCCGCGGTGCCGAACTCGGCGAGGAGATACTCCGCGAGCGCATCCTGCTCGGTGCCGTCGGAGGCGAAGGTGGCCGCGCCGGTCACCGAGTCGACCGCGTCGAGATCGACGCGCTCGGCGGCCGGGCCCGAGGGGAAGGGATAGCCGTCGCCGCCGTCGGCGATGAAGCCGAGCGTGACGATCCGGAACGTCGCGTCGCCGTTGTCGACGATCTCGCCGTCCTCGACGAGCCGGGCCAGCACCGCGCCGTCCGCGTCGACGAGGTTGGCGGTGAGGATCCGGTCGTTCGCCGGCAGGTCGGGGTCGAAGCTGAACTCGACGCCCGCGACCTGCGGGAAGCGACCCTGCCCGGCCACCTGGTCGGTGGTGGCGGCCACGCCGTGCTCGAGCACCGCGACGAGCTCCTCGGTGGTGAGGGTGAGCAGCGTCAGCCCGTTGTTGAACGAGAGCGCGTTGCCGATGTCGTTCTGGCTGATGCCGCCCTCGGGCTTGGCGCCCGGCACGCCCTCGGGGGGCAGGCGCTCCGGCTCGCCGCCGCCGCCCGGCACCACCACCGAGCCGATGTCGGCGCGGATGCCGCCGCCGTTCTTGATCGAGGCCACCACGGTCTCGTCGATCAGCCGCGCGTAGGCGAGGTTCGCGTCCGCCGTCAGGTTGCCGAGATTGGTCTCCTGAGTGCGCACGCCGTCGAGGTTTTCGGGATCGTTGGTGCCCGAGCGCCGGCCGTTGAGGAAGACGTCGGTCACCGCGAAGAAGTTGCTCTCGGAGGCGACGATGATGTCGTTGATGCCGGCGACGATCGCTTCGATCTCCGGATCGCGCAGATCGTCGGCGCCGAGCGCGGTCACGGCCGCGTCGGAGGTCTCGAAGGCGCCGGAGAGCTCGGGATCGTAGCTCGCGGGCACGATCACGCCCGCGTCGTCGAAGTCGATCACGAGCCGGCCGAGATACTCGTAGGTCTTGTCGGTGTTGACCACCGCCACCGGGTTGCCGTCCGCGCCGGTGAAGAAGCTCGGGTATGCGCCCTGCGCGCTGTCGCCCGGGAAGGGCGTGTCGGTCTCGTCGAGCAGCACGGTGTTGGAGCCGCCCGCCATGACGATGTCGACGCCCTCGAGGAGCTCGGCGAGGCGGAACTCGACGGCGATCTCCTGCATGTGGGCGAGGACGATCACCTTGTTGATGTCGGGGTTGGCGGCGAGGAGCGCGTCGACGTCCTCCTGGATCACCGCGGCGAGCGCGGCGATGTCGTCGTCCTCCATCGCGGAGAAGCCCGCCGGCTGGATGTCGATGTCGCCCCCGGGGCTCGCGATCGCGGCGAGCGTCGGCGTGGTGGCGCCGACGACGCCGATGCGCTCGCCGCCCGCGGTGGTCACCACGGTGCTGCCGGCGATCTGGCCGGGGATGGTCTCGGCGGCCGAGCCGTCGGGCGCGACGAGCGGGCCGAGATCGGCGTCGCCCGAGAAATCGAGGTTGCCCGAGAGGTAGGGGAAGTTCGCGCCCGCGAAGGGAGCCGCTCCCTCGGGCGTCTCGATGCCGGAGAGCAGGTCGGCGATCACGCCCGGGCCCTGGTCGAACTCGTGGTTGCCGAAGGCGATCGCCTGCACGCCGAGCTCGTTCTGGATCAGGATGTCGGCCGCGCCGACGAGGCCGTAGATCTCTTCGGACGCGTTGTAGAAGAGGCCCGGGATCCAGGCGTCGCCCGAGGAGAGGATCAGCGTGTCCGCATAGCCGGCCTCGCCGTCGCCGTCGATGTCCTCGGCGGCGAGCGCCGCCAGCACGGCCGAGAGATTCGGCGCGAGCGTCACCGAGCTCGTGTTGGCCTCCTGGTCGGAGAAGTGGAAGAGCTGGAGCGTGAAGCCCGTGTCGAAATCGTTCATCGATCGTCCTCTCTCGGTTCCGTGCGCCGGCTCTCGGCGGGCCCGGCTTCTCTGTTGTCGCGGCCGCGCGGCGGCACCGGGGGTCGCGCGCGGGCCGGGAGGGCGCGGCGGCGGGACCGGCGGCGAATCGCCGTGGGCGAGCGGAGCGTGCCCGAGGACCGTGACAGTTTCGCGAGGCGGAGCGCCGTCCTGACTGCCGGGGCGCCGCCCCCGGCCGCCCTCGGCGGCGGCGGAGCCATGCGCCCCGCGCAAACGCCCCGCGCGTCCGGAAGTTGTTGGTGGTTACGCAGGGCCGCGTTCGTGCTAGCGTCTCCACCCGGTGAGTATTGCGGTCGAACGGTCGGGGGGCCTCGTTCGCCGCGGCAGGGGTGGCCGCCCCGATCGGGGCGGCGCGGACGCAGTGGACGGTCAGGCGGCAGGCGCGCGCGGCGCCGCCGCGCATCGGGGCTTGAGAGGACGTCATGGGCAATCGGAAGTGCGGCCGGCGCATGCGCGCGCGCGGGGGCAAGCTGCGTGGGGCGGCCGACCGGCCGGCGCCGATCGACGCGCTCGCGACGGCCGCCGGCGATCTTCCGCCCGGCGCCGGGGGCGGGCTCTCCGGGCTGACGACGCTCTCCGGGCTCACCGGGCTCGGCATGCGCGGGCTCGTGGGCCTCGGCGGGCTCGGCCTGATGATGGGCGCGCCCGCCGTCGCCGGGCCCGAGGGCGGCGTCGTCACGCAGGGCGCGGCGGCGATCCAGCGCCAGGGCAGCCAGACGGTCATCACCCAGCAGACCGACCGCGCCGCGCTGTCGTGGAAGAGCTTCGACATCGGCGCCGGCGAGGGCGTCGAGTTCCGCCAGCCCTCGACCTCCTCGATCGCGCTCAACACGATCAACAGCCGCCGCCCGACCGAGATCCAGGGCAGCCTCACCGCGAACGGGCAGGTCTGGCTGCAGAACCCGCAGGGGATCCTCTTCGGCCGCAACGCCACCGTCAACGTGGGCGGGCTCCTCGCCACCAGCGGTCAGATCGACGAGCGCGCCTTCGCCGAGGGCGCCGGGCGGCTCGACGTCGCGGGCGGGCAGGGCGCGATCATCAACGACGGCGCGCTGGTCGCGGGCGCGGGCGGCATCGCGCTCGTGGCGCCGGTCGTCGAGAACCACGGCGCCATCCGCACCACCGGCGGCGACGTCGATCTCGCGGCGACGGACCGCTTCGCGGTCGATTTCGGCGGCGACGGGCTGCTGTCGATCCAGGTGAGCGCCGCCGAGGCCGAGGCGCTCGCGCTCGTGCAGGACGGCACGATCCGGGCCGAGGGCGGCGTGGTGCGCCTCACCGCCGCGCAGGCCGAGGCGGTGCGCGACAGCCTCGTCTCGGTCGGTGGCATGGTCGAGGCGACGGGCATCGCCGAGGTCGGCGGCGAGATCGTCATCACCGGCGGCGAGGTGGCCGAGATCACCGGCGAGATCGCCGCGACGAGGGGCGACCGGGGCGGCCGGATCGCTGTCGACGCGGGCGCGGTCGAGGTGGGCGCGGGCGCCCGGCTCGACGTCTCGGGCCCCGCGGGCGGCGGGCGCATCGATATCGGGCGCAACCCCACGCCTGGTCCCACCCTTGCGGCCGCGCTGGCCGAGCGGATGCCGCCGGCCGCGCCCAGTGCGGCGCCGCCTCCGCCGCAGCGGATCACGGTCGCCCGCGGCGCGACGCTCGCGGCCGATGCCACCGAGCGCGGAGATGCGGGCACGATCGTCTTCTGGTCGACCGAGGCGACCGACTTCAGCGGCTTTGCGAGCGTCGCGGCCCGCGGTGTCGGCGATGCCGGCTTTATCGACATCTCCTCGGCGGGCCAGCTCGGCTTCGACGGCACGGTCGACCTCACGGCGGTCGACGGCGCAGCCGGCACTCTCCTCTTCGATCCGCGGGAGCTGATCGTCGCTGACATGGGTGGTGACGCCGGAGACGCCGAACTCACGAACGGCGATCCCTCGGCAAACGTGATCGCGGCGAACGAGCCGGACAGGACCGGAACCCTGACGGTCAATGTCGGCACGCTTCAGACGATCACGACGGGCACCATCGTTCTGGAGGGCACCGAGCGCGTCGAGTTCCGCGATCCTCTCGCCCTGTCCGGAACGGTGAATCTCGCGGTCAACCAGGGCGAGGTGCTCCGCGGCGGCACCAACACCCCAGCCACCGGCGAGATTGTGGTCGACGCACCGATCGGCGTCGCCGGCGGCACGCTGACCTTCACGGGCGACACCATCGACATCAACGCCGAGGTGAGCGCCTTTGAAGGCATCACGCTCAGCGCCACCCAATTGGCGATCGACGGCAATCTCACGGCGCTGTCGGGCACTGTCGACATCAACGCCGCCACCTCGTTCAGCCAGGGCGATCTGACCACCGCGAGCGTCACGGTGGGCGCCAACGTC
>CAZWDE010000001.1:16460-23066 GCA_964632555.1 uncultured Limibaculum sp. | reverse complement strand
CTCGTTCAGCCAGGGCGATCTGACCACCGCGAGCGTCACGGTGGGCGCCAACGTCAACATGACGGCGGGCCAGGTTATCCCGCCAGCGATGATGGGAGACCCCGAGACGGTCATCCCGGGCGACGTCACGATCTCGGCGGACGACACGGTCGTGTATGGCGCAGGCGGTCGGATCAGCGCGACCGGTGCCATTGCGATCACATCGCAGACGCCGGGCGCGTTGCCGGCGGTCACGACGGGCGCCACTGTCGGCGCGGGCACCACCGTGACGATCAGCGGCAATTCCGTGGATATCGCCGGCGATATCTCCGCCACGGGCGCGCTGACGATCACCGGTACGACGATCCCCGGCATGCCGATGGCGATGCCAGCGGTCGATCCTGTGCCGGGCAATGTCTCGATCGACACGCCGAGCCTCGTGGCCAGCGAGATCATGCTCGACGCCGACGGCTCCGTGACGATCCTCGCGAACACGCTCACCGCCAACGACCCGGGCGGCGCGGGCATCGTCCTCGACGCCGGCGGCGGGGTGAGCCTGAACGCGCGCACCAGCGCGCCGGGCACGCTGATCGTCAACAGCTCGGCCTCGCTGTCGATCCAGGCGCCGGGGGCGGACGTCCGCGTCGGCGATCTCGGGCGGCCGGTCAGCCTCGGCGTGGACGGCGGGCTCGCCATCGGCACCGCGGGGCCGGTCGGCAGCCTCGAGCTCGAGGCCGGCCTCGTCTCGGTCGGCTCGATAGGGTCGGGCGACTTCGACGTCGTCTCGGCCGGCTTCGTCGACATCGACCTCGACACGCTCTCTGTCGCCGGCGGGCTCGACGTGGCGATCACTGTCACTGGCTCCGCCACGATGGCGGCGCGCGATCTCGACCTCGCGGTCAACGGCACCGGCAACGTCGGCGGCGCGCTGACGCTGGCCGGGCCGAGCGCCGTCGGGCTCGGCGGCACGATCTCCGCGGGCGATGTGAGCATCACCGCCGGCGCGGCCTCGGTCGCGGGCGCGCTCGCGGCCGCGTCGCTCGACGTCTCGGCGACCGCGGACGCGATGAACGGTGCGCCCGACGGCTCGGTCTCGGTCACCGCGGATCTCGACGTGAGCGGCAGCGTCGCGCTCGCGGCCGCGGGCGGCGCGGAGGCCGACGCGACCCTTGCGGCCAGCGCGGTCGACGCGGACAGCCTCTCGCTCGTCGCCTCGGGCTCGGCCTCCGTCGAGCTCTCCGGCACCGGCTCCTCGACGATCGCCGGCGCCGTGGACGTGACCGGCGGGAGCGGGGGCTCGGCCACGGCCCGTCTCGGTCTCTCGGGCGGCGCCTCGCTCGCCGCCGGAAGCCTCGACGTGTCGGCGGGCTTCGACGCGTCGGTCGACGTCGCCGGCGACGCGAGCCTCACCTCGCCGGGGCACCTCGTCATCGCGGGCGACGTCGCGAGCTTCGCGCAGACCGGCGGCACGGTGGACCTCGGCAGCCTCGAGGTGGCGGGAAGCGGCTCGGGCACCGTCACGGTGAGCGGGAACAGCGATCTCCGCGTGAGCGGATCGGTGAACATCGACGGCGACGACGGGCTGTTCTCGGCCTCGCTCGCCGGCTCGGGCTCGATCGATGTCGGCGACCTCGCGCTCAACCTCGGCGCCACCGAGGCCGATCTCGTGGTCTCGACCTCGGCGGGCGCCACGGCCGACTTCGCGCGCGTGACGCTCGGGAGCGGCGGGCCCGCGGATGCGGGCTTCACCGGCGCGGGCGACGTCACGATCGCCTCGGGCCTCACCGTCTCGGGCAGCGTCGCGACGCTCGCGGCCACGCCCTCGGGCGGCGGCACCCTCGGGCTCGGCGACGTCACCGTCCGCGGCGACACGGCGACGCTGACGGCCAACCCCACGGGCGGCACGGTGACGCTCGGCGCGACCAGGGTGAGCGGCAGCGTGAGCGCGACGGCCGATCTCGTTCCGGGCGCCGGCGCGGCGGTCGAGGCCGCGAGCCTCGCCGTGCAGAGCGCCACGGTTTCGCTCGCCACGCTCGGCGCTTCGGGCACGGTCCTCGTCACCGGCACCGTCGGCGTGTCGGGCGGCAGCGCGACGCTCGCGGCGAACCCGGCGGGCGGCTCCGTCACCGTCAGCGGCAGCGCGACGGTCAGCGGCGGGAGCGAGGCGACCGCGATCCTCGCGCCGGACGCCGGCGCGACCGTCGATCTCGCGGGCCTCGCCGTGCAAAGCGCCACGGTCTCGCTCGCCACGCTCGGCGACTCGGGCACCGTGACGGTCGGCGGGGTCAGCGTGTCGGGCGGCAGCGCGACGCTCACGGCCGCGCCGGCCTCCGACACGGTGACGGTCAGCGGCATCGCGACCGTCTCGGCCCCGGGCGGCACGAGCCTGCTCGACCTCGCGCCCGGCGACGCGGGCGTCGTGTCGCTCGGCGGGGCTCTCGTCAGCGGCGCCAGCGCGACGATCTCGGCCGGCGGGAGCGGCACGGTCTCGGCCGGCGGGACGGCGACCGTCAGCGGCGGCCTCGCCCGCTTCGCCGCCACGCTCGCGGGCGACGGCAGCGCGACCTTCGCCGACATCGCCGTGTCCCCGACCGTGGGCGCCGCGGCACCCGATGTCGAGATCACCCTCGCGGACACGGCCGCGTTCTCGGCGGGTGCGGTGACGGTCGCCGCCTCCGGCACGCCCCTCGCCAATGTGAGCCTCGACGCCGCGAGCGGCACGACCCTCGAGGCCGCGCGCGTCGCCGCGACCGCCGCCGTCGGCTCCGCCAGCGTGAGCGTGACGGGGGGCGGTGCGATCACAGTCGCCGACGACGTGTCCGTGCGCGCCGCGACCACCGCCACGCTGGTCTCGACCGTGACCGGCAGCTTCAGCGCGGGCAGCCTCGACGTCGACGGCGACGCGCTGGCGAGCGTCGCGGGGCCGATGACGGTCACCAACACGGCCACGGTCACCTCGAGCGACACGGCGCAGCTGACCGCCGCGGGCACCGGCACCTTCGGCTTCGGCGCCGTCGTCGTGTCGGGGTCCGCGAGCGGCTCGGTCGATTTCGCCCCTGCCGCGGGCTCGAGCGTGACCGCCGGCCCGGTCTCGGTCTCCGGCACCGCGGCGAGCCTCGCGCTCGGCGGCGAAGGCGCGATCACGCTGACCGGGACCGCCAGCGTCTCGGGCGACGACGCGTTGTTCCGCGCCAGCCTGTCGGGCGACGCGACGGCGACGCTCGCCGACGTGGCCGTCTCCGGCGGCACCGGCACGGCCACCGCCGACCTGACCGTCCAGCTCTCCGGCACGGCCGGGTTCTCCGCCGGCCATCTCGGCCTCGGCTCGACGAGCGGCTCGCTGACCTCGGAGATCGCGATCGCGACCGAGCCCGGCACAAACTTCGCCGCCGACAGCGTCGAGGTGTCGGTCGACGACGGCACCGCCATCGTGAGCTTCTCCGTCGACGGGACGGCGACGGTCCGCAGCGGCGGCGTGGTCGCGACCTCGAGCGCGGGTGCCGCCCGCGTCGCCTTCGCCGGCGCCGGCGCGACCACGGTGGACGGCAGCGTCGCGGTCACCGGCGCGGCCAGCGCGACCCTCTCGGCCACGATCACGACCGACGGCAGCCTCGAGCTCGGCAGCCTCGCGATCGCCACCACCGACCCCGGTTCGGCGACGCTGGCCGCAATCGTCAACACGGGCGCCGCGCCGCTGCAGCTGACCGGGACGGGCACGGCCACGGTCGACGCCGGCGGCGGCGTGGCCCGGGTCGATCTCTCGGGCACGGCCACGGCGGCGCTCGACGCCGCCGGCGACCTCGCGGTGACCGGCGCCGCCGGGGTCGACATCAACGGCGAGCTCGCCGTGGCCGGCCTCCTTTCGGCGACGGCGGATCAGATCACGGTCGATGGCGGGCCGATGCCGACCGGCATCTCCATCGCCTCGCTCACCAACACCGGCGGCGATGTCGCCCTCAACGCGACGACCGGCGACGTGACGGTGAGCTTCGACGTCGCCACCGGGACCGCATCGATCTCGGGCGACTTCACCCTCGACGCGCCGATGGGCGACGTCTCGCTCGACTTCGTCACGGTGGCGGCGGGCCCGTCCACGGCGACGGTCGGCGGCGATCTCACGCTGCGTGCCGGCTCGGCCGGGACATCGGGCAGCGCGTCGCTCACTCTCACCGCCGGCACGGCGACGATCTCGGGCGATCTGAGCGTCATCGCGCCCGGGGATGTCGCGATCGAGCTCGGCGACGCGACGCTCGATGTCGACACCGACCTCACGGTGGTCAGCGACACCAACATCCTGATCCAGCGGGGCGCGCCCATGGCCAGCGCGTCGGTCCGGGGCGTGCTGGAGGTGGCCGGCGATGTCAGCCTCGGCGGCTCCGCGGTGACCCCGGCCATCATTATCGGCACCAACCCGGCCCCGATGGCCAACACGGCGACGATCGCGATTGCGGTCGACGGCATGTTCGACGCGGGCGACGGTACGGGCATGGTCGCCATCACCGCCGAGAGCCTGTCGGTCGGCGCCGGCATGGCCGGCGGTCTGGCCCTCTCGGGCTCCGTCGTCATGCTGGCGCTCGAGACGGTCGATGTCGTCGGCGCGGTCGAGCTCACCGGGCAGACCGCGGCGTCGTTCCGGCTGACCGCGCCGAGCGCCGCGGGGCCGGCCTCGGTCGGCGGGCTCAACGTCCAGACCACCGACGCGACGACCCCGACCTCGGCGTCCGTCGTGATCTCCGGCAACGCCGGGCTCTCGGTCGGCGGCAGCGCGACGGTGAGCGTGCCCTCCGGCACCGCGCTGGTCGACCTCACCTCGGCGAGCATCGCGGCCGGCCCGGCGCTCGGCGTCTCGGGCAGCCTCACGGTCCGCGCGACGACCGGCACGGCCGTGATCGACCTCGCGGGCGCCGTCGCCACCGGCCCCGTGATCGATGTCGCGGGCGACCTCAATCTCTCGGCCGACCAGGGCATCACGCTCGACGTGGTCAATCCCGGCGATCTCGCGGTCTCCGGCACGCTGGCCGCGACCACCGACGACATCGTGGTCAACAGCGGCACCGATCTCGACAATCCGGCCGACCTGACGATCGCCACCCTCTCGGACACCGGCGGCAGCGTCCGCCTCACCGCCACCTCCGGCTCGGTCGCGGTCACGCTCGACGGCGTGTCGCTCCCGGTGACCGACAGCCTGACCCTCAGCGCGACCGCCGGCGATGTCGCCGTCGTGCTCGGCCCGCAGACGCTGAGCACCGGCGGCGACTTCGTGGCGGTGAGCGACGGCACGGTCGACATCGCGGTCAGCGGCACCGGGACGGGCACGCTCGACATCGGCGGAGACCTCCGCATCGTCGGCACCACCACCGCGACCGCGCCCGACATCGCCGTCGGCACCAGCGCGACGCCGGTCGCGATCGCCGTGTCGGGCGCCTTCGCCGCGGGCAACGGCACCCGCATGGTCGACATCACGGCGCAGAGCCTCGAGGTGGGCGCCGGAATGGGCGACGGGCTCACGCTCTCGGGCTCCACGGTCGGGCTCAGCCTGCAGACGGTCGACGTCGGCGGCACCGTGGCGCTCATCGGCAGCTCGAGCGCCCGCTTCGCGCTCGACGGCCAGAGCCCGACGAGCACCGCGACGGTCGGCGGGCTCGACATCCGCGTCACCGACGCCGGCACCGCGACGCTCGCCAGCGTGCGGGTCAGCGGCGCGGCGACCCTCTCGGTCGACGGCACCGCAACGATCGACGCCAATCTCGGGCTCGCGGAGATCGATCTCGACGCGGCGACCACCGCCACGGCGCTCTCGGCGACCGGCGACGTGGTCGTGACCGGCGGCCGGGTCGATGTCGACGGCGAGCTGACCGCGGCGGGCGTGTTCTCGGCCACCGCGCCCGACATCGTCGTCGATGGCGGCGCGGCGGCCGACAGCATCTCGGTCGCCTCGATTTCCGGGACCGGCGGCGACGTCGCCCTCCGGGCCAGCAGCGGCTCCGTCGTGGTCGATCTCGGCGGCGAGGATCTCGCGGTCGGCGGCGCCCTGACGCTCGAGGCGGTCTCGGGCTCGGTCACGGTGGTGATCGACGGGCAACAGCTGACGACCGAGGGCACCCTCAGCGCGGTCGCGGACACCTCGGTGGCCATCGCCGCCTCGGGCACCGGCTCGGGAACGATCACGGTGGGCGGCGATCTCGACATCGGCGGCACGCCCGCGACCGTGACGCTCGGCAGCCTCGCGACGGCGCCGGCGGTCACGGTGTCGGGCAGCTTCACGGCCGGCGGGCCGGGGACCGCGGTCTCCGTGACCGCGGCGAGCCTCGGCGTCGGCGACACGCCGGGGGCGGGCATCGCGCTGTCCGGCAGCACGGTCGCGCTCGCCACCACGGGCGCGACGGGCACCGTCACCTCGGGCCCGCTCGGGCTCACCAGCAGCGGCAGCGCCACGCTAGCCGGCGTCGTCTCGGCCGACAGCCTCGCGATCGACGCGGTCGGCGACATCCTCGTCTCCGGCAGCGCGCACAGCACGACCGGGGCGGCGGATCTCGACGGCGGCGCGCAGATCACGATCCGCTCCGACGCCTTCGCGGCCGGCAGCATCGACATTTCGGCAACCGGCGACGTGTCGATCCGAAACGA
>CAZWDE010000001.1:0-16360 GCA_964632555.1 uncultured Limibaculum sp. | reverse complement strand
TCGCGGCCGGCAGCATCGACATTTCGGCAACCGGCGACGTGTCGATCCGAAACGACGGCACTGCGCCCGGCACCGCCACGGTCTCGGCCAACGGCCCGGGCGGCACCCTCGCCGTCGACGCCGGCGGCGCGGTGACGATCGCGGCGGTCGGGAGCGCCGACCTCGAGGTCTCGGCGGCCGACGGCGCGGCGATCGACGGCGGCCGTGTCGTCCTCGGCGCCCAGCTCACCGCGGCCGACGGCACCGTCACGATCACCAGCGCCGACGATCTCGTGGTCGGCCGCACGGTGCCCGCGACCGGCACCCTGACCGGCACGGCGGGCGGCATCGCCACCCAGGGCACGGGCGTCGGCGGCGACGCGATCGCGCTCCGGGCGGACGGGGACCTCGTCATCCTCGGCGACGTGACCGCCGCCTCGGGCGACATCTCGGGCGTCGCGACGGGGCTGACGACCGCCTCCGCCGCGCCCGGCAACATCTTCGTCGAGGGCGCCCGGACGATCCGGGCCGAGTCGGTCAGCTTCGACGCGGCGGCCGACTTCACGCAGGGCACCGTGATCGGCGGGCAGATCCCGGCGATCGTCTCCGACGGCGTCGCCGCCGACGGCATCGTGATCGAGGCCGCCAATGTGCGCGTCTTCCAGACGCTCGTCAGCTCCGGCACCATCGAGCTGCGCTCGAGCGACCCCGTGAGCGGGTCGGTGGCGATCCGTCCCCAGCAACCGGGCGACACGCTCAACGTCGACGGCGTGATCCCGCCGGTCACGGTCACGGCCACGCCGAGCCTGACGGCGTCGGGGACCGTGACCATCGACGCGCCCACGGTGACGATCGCCAGCGCGACGCTCGGCACCGGCGACCTCGTCGTCGACGGCGGCACGGTCTCGGTCGCCGACGCGGGCGTGACGGCCGCCGACGTGACCATCTCGGCCACCGCCCTGACGATCGACGCGACGACGCTCGGCTCGGCGGACCTCGCCGTTTCGGCCACGTCGGCCACCGTGCGGAGCTCGACCCTGACGGCCGCTTCGGTCGATCTCGAGGCGGACACCGTCCTCCTCAGCGCCACCGCGCTCTCCGGCGCGGGCATCACGGTGAGCGCGACCGCCGAGGCGACGATCGACGGCGGCAGCCTCGTCAACGCGGGCGACACCGCGGTGGCGATCACCGCCGAGGGCGACGTGGTCTTCGCGCCGACGACCGCCACGGTCTCGGGCACGCTCGACATCGTCTCGACCAGCGGCTCGGTCTTCTTCGCGCCGCGCAGCGTCGAGGTCAGCGGCACCGGCAACCTGCGGATCGCCGGCGCCACCGGGATCGCAACGGCCCTGCCCGAAGGCGTCGGCACGAGCGGCTCGATCGCTGTCGCGACGACCGGCGACCTCACGATCGAGGCGAGCGGGGCGGGCGACGACCCGACGGTGACGGTCGCGCCGAACGGCGGCCCGGTGGAGCTTTCGGTCGGCGGCGACCTGACCGTCGCGGCCAACTCGGGCAGCGTCACCCTCGACGCGCTCGCGGATGCGGGCCTCACCAGCAGCGTGACGGGCGCCGCGCTCGGCGTGGCGGGCGGGCTCGACGTGACCGGCGGGGACGTCGCGATCGTCGACACCGATCCCGCCGGCACCGGCATCTTCGACGTGGGCGCAGGGGCCACCGTGAGCGGCGGCGACGTGCGGCTCGGCACGCTGCTGCGGGTCGCCTCCGGCAGCGTCGTGATCGGCGCGACCGGGGTCGGCAGCGGCACCGCGGGCGTGCTCGAGATCGGCCAGCCCGGCCCCGCCGGCGGCCCGGTGACCGCGAGCGGCACCGTCGGCGGCATCGCGGCGCTCGACCCCGGCGCCATGGGCGTCGCGATCGACCTCGACGCCGCGGGCGATCTCCGCATCTTCGGCTCCGCGACCGCCGAGAGCGGCGATCTCGACGCGCGGGCCGGCGGGTCGATCTTCGTCGAGGCGAGCCGTGAGGTCCGCGCCGACAGCGTCGGCCTCTTCGCCGCCGAGCGCTTCGTGCAGGCCACGATCCTCGGCGCGAGCGACAACGCGACCATCGTCTCCCAGGGCGGCGCGACCGACGGGATCACGATCGAGGGCGTCGGCGTCGAGATCTACGGCCGGCTGGAAAGCTCCGGCAGCGTCAGCGTCACCAATCTCGCGGGCGGCGAGGTGCGCGACCTCGTGATCGGTCCGCAGCCCGACGGCGGCGTGAACGCGGCCGGAACCGTGACCACGGCGACGGCGGGCCCGCGCTTTTCGCTGGCCGCGGCGCCCGGGATCTTCGGCGAGATCGTGGCGAGCGGCACGGTCGAGATCGACAACCGCAACGCCGGCAGCGTGACGCGGATCGACGGCGACGTCACCACCACGGGCGATCTGGTGATCGACGAGGGCGAGGAGCTGCGCATCGGCGAGACGCGCCCGGCCACCCTCCGCGGCGCCACGGTGCTGCTCTCGCAGTCCGACCTCGTCTTCGTGGGCGACGCGGCGAGCAGCGCCTCGGCGACGGTCGTGGAGGCGACCGACACCGGCTCGACGAGCGCGACGCTGACCCTGCGCGCGCCGAACGTGGACATCGGGCGGGACAACCGCTTCATCGCGACCATCGGCTCGCTCGAGCTGGTGGGCGACGGCAGCCCGGCGGTGATCGGCGGTACCTCCGCGAGCCTCGCCGCCTTCGACAACTTCGAGACCGCGACCCTCGTCTTCGGACCGGACGCGGAGGGCTTCGCCTCGCTGACCTCGGATGTCGTCGAGCTTACGGTGCAGAACCTCGACACGACGGGCGGCGGCGACACGCGGATCGGCGTGCTCGAGCTCGGCCCGCGCCCGGGATCGACGCTCGCCTCGCTGACGCTCGCGACGGAGAGCCAGATCCTGATCGCCGGCCCGGTGGCGGGCTCGGACAACGCCGACCCTGCGAGCGCGACCACGCAGTTCTCGCTCTTCCTCGGGTCGGAGGATCTGATGCTGATCCCGAGCGAGATCCTGATCGACTCGGTGACCGACGGCAGCGGAACGCTCGTGAGCGTGGGCCGGATCGGCGTGAACGGCGCCGGCGAGCTGCGCCCGGTGAACGAGCTGACCTTCCTCAGCCGCGGCGACGTGACCAGCCAGACCGGGCTGATCGACGACAGCGTGGTCATCGCCGCGAGCGGCCTCGCGACGGTCGACATCGAGGGCGAGTTCGTCCTCGAGAACACCACCTCCGACCGGGTGCCCGACGGGAACGGGGGTCTGGTGCCCCGCTCGGAAATCGTCGACGGGACGGACATCCGCCGCCTCGTGCGCGGCGAGCCCTCGGAAGGCGCGGTGTTCGACGGCGGCCTGCGGATCGAGGACGCGAGCCGGGTCGAGGTCTACGGCTCGGTCAACGGCTTCGACGGCGCGCAGGCGGTCAGCCAGGTCGAGGTGAGCGACAGCTTCGACGCCGAGGTCGTGCCCGAGGTGGGCGACGGCGCCCCGGCCAGTCTCGACGGCGCGGTGATCGGACAGATCAACGACTGCGACATCGGCGTGGCGTGCAGCTTCGCGCCCGAGTTCGACGGGCCGCTGATGCTCGAGACCGACGAGGACACCGGCGCGCTGATCGACGTGGCGGGTGCCGCGATCGACCCGATCGAGGGCGATCCCAGCACCATCATCGAGGTCGACGGCGTCGCCTTCGCGGACAGCCCGCAGATCCCGGGCCCGGAGGGCGGGGTCTTCGTGATCAACGACGGCCAGCTCGAATTCCGCCCGCAGGGCGGGCTCGACCAGCTGGCCGAGGGCGAGACGATCTCCTTCACGGTGCCGGTCACCGTGCAGGATCTCGGCCTCGACATCGCCACGGGCTCGCTGACCGTGACGGTGATCGGCGTCAACGACGCGCCGGTGCCCCAGCCCGAGGTGGTGCTCGAGACCAACGCCGCCAATCTGAGCCAGAGCGTCTTCCCGGGCCTCATCGCGACCGACGCCGAGGGCGACCCGATCCGGTTCCTCACGATCGGCGGCACGCCCGTGACGCCGAACACCACGATCCCGTTGGCCGGCGGCGGCGTGATCGTGGTGGCGGCGAACGGCTCGATCCGGTTCAACCCGAACGGGCAGTTCGCCGGGGTCCCGCAGGACGAGATCAACAGCTCGACGGTGGTCGCCACGGTGACCGACGGCAACGAGGTCAACGCCACCGCCAATCTCGTGCTGCGGATCAACGTGATCGGCGTGAACCCCGACAACCAGGCGCCGGTCCCGCTCGGCGGCTCGATCTCCACCGAGGCCGACATGGCCTCGAACCCGATCCTCGCCGGGTCGATCTTCGCCGATCCCGAGATGGAGTTCCTCCAGCTCGTCTCGATCAACGGCCAGCCGGTGGCCCCCGGCAGCACGATCCCGCTGTCGGGCGGCGGCCAGCTCGTCGTCGGGCCCAACGGGGCTCTGAGCTTCGACCCGAACGGGGATTTCACGGATCTCGGCGTGGGCGAGATGACGAGCTTCGGCGTCGGCGTCACGGTGACCGACCCGCTCAACCTCGCGGCCACGGCCCAGCTCACGATCACGGTGACCGGTGTCGAGGGGGCGGGCCCCGGCATGGGCGACTTCGACCTGATGCCGGGCGAGCTCGTCCTCACCGAGGACATGGCCTCGAGCCCGTTCCAGCTCTCGGCCCTCGGCGCGGAGGGCCTGAGGGTCGCGACGATCAATGGCGTCGAGGTGATGCCCGGCTCCACGGTCGAGGTCGGGGCCGGCGGCCGGCTCCTGGTGAACGCCGACGGCTCGCTCACCTTCGACCCGGGCGACGACTTCCAGTCGCTCGGCAACGGGCAGTCGCGGCGCATCAGCCTCGATCTCGGCCTCGTCAACGCCGAGGGCCTGCTCGACGCCACGCGGCTCAACGTGACGGTGGGCGGGATCAACGACGCGCCGGTGCAGACCTTCGGCGAGCTGACCACCACCGAGGACCTGCCCTCGGGCGTGATCGGGCCGGACGGGATCGCCGTCGATCTCGAGATGGACGCGGTGCAGATCACCGCGATCGAGGGCCAGCCGGTGATGCCGGGCTCGGAGATCGTGACGGCGCAGGGCGTCCTGCGCGTCGACGCCGACGGCCAGATCGTGTTCGACCCGAGCGGCGCCTTCGAGCAGCTCGGTCTCGGCGAGGCCACCGAGGTGTTCTTCGAGATCACCGTGACGGACGCGTTCGGCGCCACCTCGAGCGGGCCGCTGCGGGTCGTCGTCACCGGCGAGAACGACAATCCCCTCGCGGTCCCGGCGAGCCTCGAGACCAACGAGGACACCCCGAGCCTCGGTCTCGACCCGGGCCAGATCGGCATCGATCCGGAGATGGACATGGTCCGGATCCTCGCGATCGAGGGCCAGGACCCCACGATGCCCGTCGCGCTGCCGGGCGGCGGCACCCTCGTCGTCGACAGCGCGGGCAACCTGATCTTCGACCCGGCCGGCGAGTTCGAGGCGCTCGGCGCGGGCCAGAGCGGGTTGTCGAGCGCCCGCGTCACGCTGGTCGATCCGCAGGGCGCGACCGTCGAGGCGACGATCACCATCGGCATCCAGGGCGTCAACGACGTGCCCGCCCCGGCCCCGGCGCCGAACCCGGACACCGGCCCCGAGGTGCCGACCGACCAGGACGAGCCCAGCATGCCGGTGCCGCCGGACGACGTGGGCGTCGACCCCGACCAGGACACCGACCTGCGCGTGATCCAGATCGACGGCCAGGACGTGACCGTGGGCACCGTCGTCGATCTCGGCGGCGGCGCCAGCGTCGCGCTCGACGCGAACGGCGAGCTGGTGTTCAGCCCGGGCACCAACTTCGTCTCGCTCGCCGAGGGACAGACGCAGATCGTGACGCTGATCATCACCCTCGCCGACGAGAGCGGCGCGACGACGACGGCGCCGGTCAGCTTCGTGATCGTCGGCGTCAACGACGGGCCGGTCTTCCTGGTCGAGGCGGTGGCCACCACCGAGGACATGCCGTCCCAGGGGCTGCGGCCCGGCGATCTGGCGAGCGACCCGGAGAACGACGCGATCGCGCTCCTTCGCGTCGGCGATCAGGAGATCGCGCCGGGCGGGGCGATCGACCTGCCGAACGGCGGCGTGCTCCGGCTCACCGAGGACGGGCAGCTCGTCTTCGACCCGACCGACAATTTCGAGGGCCTCGGCTCCGGACAGGAGCAGAGCGACACGATCCGCATCACCCTGACCGACGCGCTCGGCGCCGAGACCGAGGGCGAGATCGTGCTGCGCGTGACCGGCGAGAACGACCCGCCGCTCGCCAACATGCCCGTCGGCAGCACCACCGAGGACGGCCCGGCGCCCGTCTTCACGCCGCTCGACCTCGCGACCGATGTCGACACCGGCGACATGCTCTCGATCGTGTCGATCAACGGCCAGCCGATCGGGGCGGACGGAAGCGTGACCCTCGAGGACGGCAGCGTCGTGACGATCGGGCCCGACGGGCGGCTCAGCTTCGACCCGGGCCCCGCCTTCCAGTCGCTGAGCGAGGCCGCGTCGGGCAGCGTGACGCTGCTGGTCGGCGTGACCGACAGCGCGGGCGCCGAGACCACCGTCGCGCTGATCGTCGACATCGCCGGGCTCAACGACGCGCCCACGCTGATCGGCACCGGGGGCATGCTCTCGACGGACCAGAACACGCCCGGCGTGCTGGCGCCCTTCGAGTTCGTGGTCGACCCCGACCAGGGCGACGTGCTCGGCATCGTCTCGGTCAACGGCATCCTGCCGGGGCCCGACGGCTCGGTCACCCTGTCGGACGGCAGCGTGGTCAGCCTCGGCGCGGACGGCTCGCTCGTCTTCGTCCCGGGCGCGGAGTTCCGCTCGCTCGCCGAGGCGCAAGAGGGCGGGCTCGATCTCGTGCTCCGGGTGGCCGACCGCGCGGGCGCCGAGCTCGAGGTGCCCGTGTCGGTGCAGGTCGTCGGCCTCAACGACGCGCCGACCGGCGGCACGGCGACCCTCCAGACCGTGCAGACGACCCCGACCGACCCGGTCCCCCTCGCCGATCTTCTCGGCGACCCGGACATGGGCGACGTGCTCCGCATCGTCTCGGCCGGCGGCCTGCCGGTGGACGCCGACGGCGGCGTGACGCTCGCCGACGGCAGCCGGATCGTGGTCGACGCGACGGGCAATCTCGTCTTCCTGCCGAGCGAGGCGTTCCTCGCCCTGCCCGAGGGCGACGTGCAGCCGGTCACGCTCACGCTCTCGGTCGCCGACGCGGCCGGGGCGGCGGCCGAGCTCACGCTGGTGGTCGACGTGGCGGGCGTCAACGACGCGCCGCGCGCGGCCGACGACGGCAGCTTCGCCACCTCGCCCTTCGAGATCGTCGTGCTCGACGTGCTCGGCAACGACCTCGATCTGGAGGGCGACGCGCTGACCATCACCGATGTCGAGGTGATCGCGATCGACGGGGTGGCGCTCGCGACCTTCGGCCCCACGGTCGGCGGCGGCGAGTTCCGGCTCGACGACAACGGCAACCTGATCTTCGACCCGGCCGGCGACTTCGCGGATCTCGCGATCGGCGAGACCCGCACGCTCACCTTCCTCTACACGGTCGAGGACAGCCTCGGGGCGAGCGACAGCGCCATCGCCTCGGTCACCGTCGAGGGAACCGAGTTCACGCTGGGCGGCGGGCTCGACTTCTCGGACGACGATCTCCGCGAGGCGCTCGAGAGCGGCGCCGTGCCGACCGCGCTGTTCGACCAGGCCAACACGCAGGCGGGCGTGGACGCGGCCGACGAGTCCGCCGTCACCGGCGATATCGCGACCTTCGGCTTCTTCAACGAGATCACCTTCATCGAGCCGACGCTCGACGAGGAGGAGCCGGTCACCAACCGCGCCGACGACGAGATCTGGCCGACGCTGGGCGGCACCTTCGCCGCCCCCGCCGCGGACGACGAGGACGAGGAGGAGCGCGGCGCCGAGTGAGGCGCCGCCCCGCCGCGGTCAGAGCCGGCGCACCTCGAGCGGCAGCCCGCCCTCGGGCCGCAGCGTGAAGGTCATCTGCAGCCGCGGCGCGCGGCCCTCGGGCAGCGCGACGGCGAAGCGCGCGAGCAGCGTCGCGAGGATGATCTGCGCCTCCATCAGCGCGAAGGCCATGCCGATGCAGATGCGCGGGCCCCCGCTGAAGGGCAGATAGGCGAACTTGTGCCGCCCCCGCGCGCGCTCGGGCCGGAACCGGTCCGGGTCGAACGCGTCGGGATCGTCCCAGAGCCGCCGGTGCCGGTGGATCGCGTAGATCGGGATCATGATGAGGCAGCCGGGCGCGATCCGGTGGCCCGCAACCTCGGCCTCGACCTCGGCCTGCCGCGTCATGAAGGCGGCGGGCGGGTAGAGCCGCAGCGCCTCCTCGATCACCCGGCGGAGCGGGGCCAGCGCGGGCAGGTCCTCGGCCGTCGCCGCCCGGTCGCCGAGGGCCTCGCGGGCGACCGTCCGCGCCTCCTCCTGCCGCTCGGGGTGGAGCGCCAGAAGGTAGAGCGCCCAGGCGAGGGCGAGCGCCGTCGTCTCGTGGCCCGCGACGATGAAGGCGAGCAGGTTGTTGCGAAGCTCGATCCGGCCCATCGACCGGCCGCTCTTCGGGTCCGCGGCCCCGATCAGCAGGTCGAGCATGTCGGGCGGATCGCCGGGCCCGCGCGCGAGCCGCGCCTCGATGATCGCGTCCATCCGCGCGTCCATCCTGGGCCCCGCCCGGTCGAGGAGCCGCCCCGGGCGCGGGATCCACTGCGGCGCGCCGAGGATGTCGAGGAGCGAGACGCGCGCCGGCCCGGTGATGAAGCGCGTCACCCCGTCGGTCAGGGCCGCGCGGTCGAGCGACTCGCGGCCCGACAGCGCGGCGTCGCAGATCACGTCGCAGGTCGCCTGCACCATCTCGGCGTAGAGATCCACGGGCCCGTCGCTCGCCTGCGCCGCGATGCGCCCCGCCGCCGCCTCGGCCGCCGCGGTCATCACCGGCGCGATGCCGAGGAGCGCGCGGTGCTGGAACATCGGCGTCATCGCCCGGTGCTGCCAGCGCCAGGCGGCGCCGGTCGAGGTGAAGAGGCTCTCGCCCTCCCGCGGGCGCAGGATCCGCAGCGTGACGTCGGATTTCGGAAAGCCGGTCTCGGCGCCCTTCAGCACCTGCTCGAGCCCGTCGGGATCCATCAGCATCATCCAGCCGGGGCGCCCCGTCCGGCCGCCGCGCAGCACCGGCTCGCGATAGGCGGGCTCGGGGATCAGCTCCAGCAGATTGCGCCGCGCCGCGCGGTAGGACGCCCAGAGGCCGAGCGGCCGGGGCGGCGGGGTGACGCCGACGGGCCGGGGTTTGCTGCGGGTGTCGAGCGCCATGGGCCGCCTCCGTGTCGCGCTGCTGTCGGTCCGAAACCTAGGCGGGGCCCGGCCCCCGGCGAGGCTCAGCCCGGCCCGCCATGCACCACCTCGACCGTCTGGTCCTCCGGCGGCAGGGCGGCGAGCGCGGCATAGCGCTCGGCGATCAGGTCGGGGTCGAAGGGCCCCCCGGGCGCCACGGTGCCGGCGATCGTGACGAGGCCGACGCGGATGCCCTGCGGCCGAAGCTCGCCCGCCATGGCGAGCACGAGGCCGCGGAGCGCCGATTTTCCGGCGGTGAGCGAGGGCACGACGGTGCCGTATTGCGGGGCGAGCGCGAGCCCGCCGCCGGTGAACAGCATCGCGCCGCGCCCCGCCGCCACCATGTCGGCGTGCACGGCCTGCGCCGCGACGAGCGCGGAGGTCACGCAGAGCGAGAGGTCCCGTCCGAGCGCCTCGGGGGCGAGTGCCATGGCCGGCGTCTCGTTCCAGACCCCCGCATTGTAGACGAGCGTCGCGGCCGGGCCCTCGGCCGCCCGGATCTCGGCCATGGCGCGCGCGGTGTCCGCGGGGTCGGAGAGATCGGCCGGGTGGGCCGACCCGCGCCCGAGTTCGGCGGCATAGCTCGCGAGCTTGTCGCGGCTGCGCGCGACCAGTGCGATGCGGTGCCCTCCGGCGGCGAAGCGGCGCGCGATGGCGAGCCCCATGCCGGGCCCCACCCCGGCGACGATGGTGAGCGGCGGTTCGGTCATCGGTCGGTCTCCCTCGGCGGATCGGCCTCCGGCGAAATGCCGCGCCGGCGGCGCCCGGCAAGGCCCGCGGGCGGCGCATCGCGCCCGTCCCGCCCGCGCCGCCGCAGAAATCGTCGGGCCGCCCGCGCGGGGCCCCTTGCCATCGGGGCGCGGGTCTTCCCATCTCCCGCCCGCCGGCGGCCGTGGCCCGCGCGGCGGCCTCCAGCGGAGACAGCTCCAGATGATCGCTCTTTCCCTCCTCGGAGGGCTCGCCTGTCTGCTCGCGGGCGGCGAGCTTCTCGTGCGCGGCGCCGTCGGCGCGGCCCGCGCGCTCGGCGTGTCGCCGCTGATGGTCGGGCTCACGATCGTCGGCTTCGGCACCTCGACGCCCGAGCTCGTCACCAGCCTCAAGGCCGCCTTCGCCGGCTCGCCGGGCATCGCGGTCGGCAACGTGGTCGGGTCCAACATCGCCAACATCCTGCTGATCCTCGGGATCGCGGCGCTGCTCGCGCCGGTGCTGATCGGGCGCGCCGCGTTCCGGCGCGACGCGGCGGTGCTGCTGCTCTCGCTCGCGGCGCTCGCGGCGGTCGTGCACGCGGGCGCGGCCGGCCGGCTCGCCGGGCTCGGCCTCGTGGCCGCGCTCGCCGCCTATCTCGTCCTCGTCTACCGGGCCGAACGGGTGGCCGCGCCCGAGCCCGCGCCCGCCGGGCCGGACGCGATCCCGCCGCGGCTGGGCGCCGCGCTGCCGACCGCGGTCGCCGGGCTCGCGCTCACGCTTCTCGGCGCGCATCTGCTCGTCGAGGGCGCGGTCGGCCTCGCGCGGCTCGGCGGCCTCTCCGAGACCGTGATCGGGCTCACCATCGTGGCGGTCGGCACCTCGCTGCCCGAGCTCGTGACCTCGATCGTCGCCGCGATCCGGCGGCAGGGCGACGTCGCCTTCGGCAACATCGTCGGGTCCAACGTGTTCAACATCCTCGGCATCCTCGGCGTCACGGCGCTGGTCCACCCGGTGCCGATCCCGCCCGAGATCGCGCGCCTCGACCTCTGGGTGGTCGCCGGCGCGACGCTGGCCCTCGTCGTCGCGGGGGTCGCGCTCGCGCGGATCCCGCGGGCGGTCGGCGGGCTGTTCCTCGCGGCCTATGCCGGCTATCTGGCGGTGCTCGCGGTCGCGGCGGGCGGCTGACGGGCGCGGACGGAGGGCGTGCCGATGGCGGTCTATGTCGACGCCGACGCCTGCCCGGTGCGGGCCGAGGCGATCCGGGTGGCCGGGCGCCACGGGCAGGTGGTGCATCTCGTCTCGAACGGGGGCATCCGGCCCGTGGACGATCCGCTGGTCCGGCTGGTGGTCGTGGCCGAGGGGCCGGACGCGGCCGATCGCTGGATCGCCGAGCGCGTCGGCCCCGGCGATGTCTGCGTGACCGCCGACCTGCCGCTCGCCGCGCGGTGCCTCGCGGCGGGCGCCCGCGTGCTCGGCCACGACGGCACCGCCCACACCGAGGCCAACATCGGCCAGCGGCTCGCCATGCGCGACCTGATGGCCGATCTGCGCGCGGCCAACCCGCTGGCGGCGGGCGGCGGCGGGCGCGCCTTCGGCCGGGCCGACCGCAGCCGGTTCCTCGACGCGCTCGACCGGGCGCTGCGCGCCGCCGGGCGGTCCGTCTGATCGCGACCGTTGCAATCGCCGCCGCGTTCGGTGACATCGGCAGAGCGCGCCGGCTGCGGGGGAGGGCGGTCATGGAGCTTCGCCAGATCCGGTATTTCCTGGCCCTGAGCCAGACGCTCAACTTCACGCGCGCGGCCGAGCACTGCAACGTGACGCAGCCGACGCTCACGCTCGCGATCAAGAAGCTCGAGGAGGAGCTCGGCGGCCCGCTCGTCCACCGCGAGCGCAACCGCACCCATCTGACCCATCTCGGGCAGATGGTGCTGCCCTTCCTCGAGCAGGTCTACGAAAGCAGCCACGCGGCGCAGGCGGTGGCGCACGACCTGAGAAGCGGCGAGCGCGCGCCAATTTCCCTCGGCGTCACCGACGCTCTCGACAAGGCGCGCCTGCTCGACCCGATCCGCGAGGTGCGCAAGGCCTCGGGCGGCCTCGAGCTCGCCATCGAGGGCGGCGCCGACAGCCTTCTGGTCGAGCGCCTGCTCGACGGGCAGCTCGACATGGCGATCGTCGACGGCGCGGTGGCCGGGGCCGAGCGGATCCGGTTCACGCCGCTCTACACCGACCAGATGTGCGTCCTGATGCCCGAGGCCGACCCGCTCGCGGCCAAGCGCGAGGTCTCGCTCGGCGACCTGATCGAGCGTCACTGGATCGGGCTCGTCGACAGCCGCGTGCACGGCGACTTCGCCGCCGCCGCCGGGGCGGCCGACGGCCGCTGGTGCCAGCGGCACCGCGCCAGCCGCCCGACGGAGGCGCAGCTTCTCGCGCTCGCCGAGTTCGGCCTCGCGCTCGCGGGCGACCACGAGCCGCTGCTCGCCGGCCTCGCGCTGCGGCCGCTGCGCGAGCCGCTCCTGACGCGCGCGATCGGCCTCGCCGAGGTGCGCGGGCGGCCCGCCTCGACGGCGCGGCTCTCGCTCTCGCGGCTCGTCCGCGCCCAGCCCTACGGCCCGATGGCGGCCGCGGGCTGAAAGCGCTCAGCCCCCGCGCTCGGCGAGGCGCGCCTCGGTCTCGGCGAGGACGTCGGCCGGCTCGGGGCGCTTGCGCTGGTCCGGGTCGCCGAGCACCGCGAGGATGGCGCCGTCCCGCGCGATCACGAAGGTCGAGGCGAGCGGCATGAACCAGCTGCCCGTGCCGTAGAGCCGGGCGAGATCGTGGCCCTCCGCCAGCATCGGGGCGCGGTTGTCCTCGGGCACGGGGTAGAGGCATCCATAGGCGAGAGCCACACCCTCGTCGACGTCGCAGAGCACCTCGCAGGGCAGCGCGAGGGTGCGCTTGGTCAGGCGCGCCCGGCCGCCGATCTCGGGCGTGACGATGGCGATCCGGACGCGCGCCGCCGCGTAGTCGGCCTGCGCCTCGCCGACCGCCGCCATCTGCGCGCTGCAATAGGGGCACCAGAGGCCGCGCACGAAGACGAGGACGAGCGCGCGGGCATCGCCGCCGAGCAGCTCGGCGAGGGAGACCAGGCGCCCCTCGGCGTTCGGCAGGGCGAAGGGCGGCGCCGCCTCGCCCGGCCCCGGCCGCTGGAGCGGCTGGCCGATCTTCTCGATGAAGGCGGTCAGGCGGTCGTGATGCGGGCCGAAGACCGGGCGCGTGGCGTCCTCGATCGCGGCCAGCCTCTCCTTGAGCGACTCGGTCATGGGTTCCTCCCCCGTGGGTCGCGCTCGGCCGGAGACTGCGCCGTCTCGCCGTCCGCCGCAAATCGAACCGGCATATCGGAACCATAGCCGAAATCGGGGCCGCTCGCGCGCGGATCGCGGTCGCGCCCCTCGGCCAATCGCCCGTAAGGTCCTACGTGACGCGAGGCGGGGGCGTGGCCGATCGACGGCACCGGACGGATCCCCCGCCGAGGAGGGCTCGATGGACGGAGAGAAGACGGTCAACCTCGCGCTCCAGGGCGGCGGCGCGCACGGCGCCTTCGCCTGGGGCGCGCTCGACAGGCTGCTGGAGGACGGGCGGATCGCGGTCGAGGGGATCTGCGCCACCTCGGCCGGCACGATGAACGCGCTCGCGCTCGGCTACGGCATGCATCTGGGCGCCGCGACGGGCGAGAGCCGCGAGATGGCGCGCCGGACGCTGGAGCAGCTGTGGCGCGAGGTCAGCCGGGCCGGCCATGCGAGCCCGGTGCGGCTCTTCACGGTGCCGGGCCTGCCGACCGAGGCCTCGCCCGGCTGGCTCGCCTTCGACGCGCTGACCCGCGCGAGCTCGCCCTATCAATGGAACCCGTTCGACATAAACCCGCTCCGCGACATCCTCGAGAAGGTGATCGACTTCGACCGCCTGCGCTGCTGCACGGTCACCAAGCTGTTCCTCTCGGCGACCAACGTGAAGACCGGCAAGGTGCGCGTCTTCGAGACGTCGGAGCTGTCGATCGAGGTGGCGCTCGCCTCGGCCTGTCTGCCCTTCATCTTCAAGGCGGTGGAGATCGGCGGCGAGCACTACTGGGACGGCGGCTACATGGGCAACCCGTCGCTCTTCCCGCTGTTCTACAAGACCGCCTCGCGCGACGTGATGATCCTGCACATCAATCCGATCGAACGCCCGGCGGTGCCGACCACCGCGCCGGAGATCGCCAACCGGATCAACGAGATCTCGTTCAACTCCTCGCTGCTGAAGGAGCTGCGCGCCATCGCCTTCGTGAAGAAGCTGATCGAGAACGACATGCTGAAGGACGGCTACATGGACCGGTTCAAGGACGTGCTCGTGCACTCGATCCGCGCCGAGGGGCCGATGTGCGAGTTCTCGGTGGCGACCAAGTTCGACACCTCGTGGAGCTTCCTCACCGAGCTGCGCGACCGCGGCCGCGAGGCGATGGGCGCGTGGCTCGACGCGCATTACGAGCATCTCAACGTTCGCGACACCGTCGACCTGCACGCCGAGTTCCTGAACTCGGTGTCGGCGATGTTCGACGGCGCGCCGGCGCGGGCGGCGGAGTAGGCCGTCAGGCCCCGAGCTGGGCCCTGAGCGCGGCGAGCTTGTTGGCGATGTGGCGCTTCAGGATCGCGGCCAGCCGCTCGCCGTCGCGGGCGGCCAGCGCCTCGGTGATCTCGGCGTGCTCCGCCACCGCCTGCGCCCAGCGGGCGGGCGCGAGGTTGGCCATGGCCCGGGCGCGGCGCACCCGGCCGTCGAGGCCCTGCATCAGCCGCTCCAGCGTGGCGTTGCCGGCGGTCTCGAGGATCAGGCGGTGGATCGCGTCGTTGGCCCGGCGATAGGCGGCGAGGTCGCGCGCGGCGTGCGCCGCCTCGAGCTCGGCCTGCAGCGCGCGGATGCGGCCGATGCCGGCCTCCGTGATCCGCGTGCAGGCGAGCTCGCCCGCCAGCGCCTCGAGCGCGCCGAGGATCGGGAAGGCCTCCTCGAGATCGGCGCGCGTGACCTCGGCGACCGTGGCGCCGCGGCGCGGCGTGAGCACGACGAGCCCCTCGCCCGCAAGGCTCCGCAGCGCCTCGCGGAGCGGCGTGCGGGAAACCCGGAACTCGGCCGAGAGCGCGCCCTCGTTGACCTTGGCGCCCGGCGCGAGGCGGCAATCGAGGATCATCGTGCGCAGCCGGTCGGTCAGCTCGTCGTGCAGCGTGCGCGTGGCGATGGGGGCGATCGGGCTCTCGTTCATGCGGCGCCCATGCTCTCGGCGAGGAGGCGGGCGACGTGCACCGCCTCGCGCCCCGCCCCGTCGGCGATCTGGTGGCGGCAGGAGGTGCCGTCCGCGAGGATCACGGTGTCGGGGTCGGCGGCGCGCACCCGTGGCAGGAGCGCGAGCTCGCCCATCGCGCGGCTGATCCCGGCGGTCTCCGCCTGATAGCCGAAGGCGCCGGCCATGCCGCAGCAGGAGCTCTCGATCAGCTCGGTCTCGAGGCCGGGGACGCCCGCGAGGATCGTGCGGATCGGGCCGACGAGGTCGAACGCCTTCTGGTGGCAGTGGCCGTGCAGCAGCGCGCGCTTGGCCGTCACCGGCCCGAGCGGGAGTTCCAGCCCCTCGGCGAGGCGCATCGCGAGATATTCCTCGAAGAGCATCACCCGGGCCCCGAGCTCCTCGGGCCAGTCGTCGAGCAGCACCGGCGCCTCGTCGCGGAAGGTGAGCACGCAGGAGGGCTCGAGGCCGACGACATGCGCGCCGCGCTCGAGCGCCGGGCGGATCGCCTCGGCCGTCCGCCGGATCTCGGCGCGCGCCTCGTCCGCGAGCCCGGCCGCGAGGAAGGTGCGCCCGCAGCAGAGCGGGCGGCCGCGCGGCGGCTCGGCATGGGCGAGGCGGAGCCCCGCGCCCGCAAGCACGGCCTGCGCGGCGGCGAGGTTCCACGGCTCGAAGCTGCGGTTGAAGGTGTCGGCGAAGAGGAGAACCTCCGCCTCGTCGGCCGCGGCGGTGGGCTCGGGATGGAACCCCTCCCACGGCCAGCGCGGCAGCGGCCGGTCGGCGGCGAGGCCGAGCAGCCGCTCCGACGCCCACGCCGCCCCCGGCAGCCAGTCGCGCGCGTTCATCGCCCACGGCACGTAGCGGGCCCAGGGCGCGTAGCGCGGCAGCCACGCCACCAGCCGGTCGCGCAGCGACACGCCGCGCTCGCGGGCCCGCGCCGCCTGCACCTCGATCTTCATCTTCGCCATGTCGACGCTGGTCGGGCACTCGCGCCGGCAGGCCTTGCAGGAGACGCAGAGCTTCATCGTCTCGGCCATCTCGTCCG